>CAMYKJ010000264.1 GCA_947258945.1 uncultured Ectothiorhodospiraceae bacterium | reverse complement strand
CGGATAGTGCCGGCGGCGGTGGTCAGCATGGGGAAGAAGCGGGCGGTCTGGTTCGCTGCCATCAGGGCGGCCTTGTAACCGCCGATCGAGGCCTGCGACGACAGGGCATCCATGTTCTGCGCACGCGAGATCCGTGGAATGAGTTCCATGGCGAAGCCGGTAATCTTCCGGTCGCGCAGGGCACAGATGCGGTCGTCGAACTCGTGCGGATGGAGAAAGCCGATGACGATGGTGTCTTCACGCAGCAGGGCCACATCCTCGGGCACCAGGGGGTTGACCGTCAGGACGATATCCGCCTCGCCCAGCAATACGGCCCGGTCTTCAACGATCTCGGCCGAGGTATAGTCGCGGTCACGGTAGTAGGCGGCGCAGCCGGCACCGGCCTGTATCCGGACCTCTACACCCTGTTTGGACAGTTGTTCGGCAACACTGGGAATCAGTGCGACCCGGCGTTCGCCCTCGGTGGTTTCATGCGGCACAGCAATGCGTATCGGCATGGCGATCTCCGATGCGACTTGTCGTGCTGTAAGCCCGGGGCAAGTGCGGTTAAGTTTTAAGAATCAGTGGGTTGGCGTTTCCGGATGGATCGACCACCGACTGGAGTGGAATATTAGCTTAACTTAATTGGGAAAAACAAGGCTGGCGCGCGTAAACCTGCTTTTCGCGGCGTGTAAAAACCCCCGTCATCCCCGCCCCCGCCTCCGCGGGGACAGGGATGACGGGGTAGTTTTCTGTAGGAGCGGACGTTGTCCGCGAACAAATCGACCTGGGTGATTCGCGGTTAAAGTCGCTTCTTCAGCGATAGATGCATTTTCAGGAAAATTAAATCGCACACCCGGTGCACTCCAGCGGCGGTATGTATTACCGAACCGGGTTTACGCGCCCATCCCCATGTTGATATAGCCGGTCGGGCAGACCTCTGCACAGATGTGGCAGCCGATGCAGCGGTCGTAGTCGGTATAGACGTAACGTCCCATGGTCGCGTGGTCCTTCGGCGTGCGCAGGACGGCGTCCTGCGGACAGTAGATCACGCAATTGTCACACTCGAAGCACATGCCACAGCTCATGCAGCGCTCCGCCTCGGCGCGCACGTGTTCCTCGTCGAGGCCGCGGAAGCGTTCCTCGAAGTGACCCAGCACCTCGTCGGCGCCGACACCGGTTTCCTCGCGCCGGTTGCGTGCCGTGTAGGGAAAATGACCGAGGTAGAGCATGTCATGCGGAATGATTTCCGCCTGCGAGCGGTCTTCATAGTTGTGCACGGCGTAACCGGCCGCATCGGTGCCCCATTCCTGGCTATGGTCGTATTCCTCGGGGGTCAGTTTGGTTTCGCGCAGCTTGTCCAGCAGGTTGAAGTGGTGCACATCGACCTTGGGCCGGCGATCGGGTTCTTTGCTGGCAAGGTAACGGTCGATGCTGTCCACGGCGACGGCCGCCTGGCCGATGGCCGTAGTCAGGAGGTGCGGGCGGACGATATCACCGCAGGCAAAATAGCCCGGCTTGCCGGGGACCTGGTAAAACTTGTCGGAGTCGACCAGGCCGCGCCCGTTGTCAAAGGCCTCCAGGCCGGTCAGGTCGCCGGACTGGCCCACGGCCGGGACGACCAGGTCACATTCGATATCGAACTCCGAGCCTTCCTTCTCGGTCATCTTGCCATCGGTCCAGTCGACCTCGATGACGCGCAGTGCCGTGGCGCGCCCATCTGCACCGATGACGAGTTCCTTCGGCGCCAGGCTGCCGCGCAGTTCGATACCTTCCTTTTCGGCGGTGATCCGTTCATGTTCCGCCGCCGGCATCTGCTCGACCGGGCGGCGGTAGATCAGCAGGACCTCGGAGCCATCACGGCTGGCGGTGGTGGCGACATCGTGTGCGGTCAGGTCGCGGATGACGGACTCCGGGCGATCGCCCGGATGCGGTGAATTGATGTGGCCGAGGCGGCGGGCGACGGAGACCACGTCCATGGCGGTATCGCCGCCGCCGATGACCACGACCTTGCTGGCGGTATGCTGCATGCGCCCTTCGTTGAAGGCGGCCAGGAAGGCCACGCCGCTGACGCAGTTGGGCGCATCGCC
>CAMYKJ010000263.1 GCA_947258945.1 uncultured Ectothiorhodospiraceae bacterium | reverse complement strand
GGGAGGAAAACAGGACGCATGACCACCACCGCGCATCTCGAAGCAGTTCCGACCAGCGTCGCTGAGATACCGCTGCAGCCGGCATCGCAGGACATCTGGGACAAGAAATATCGACTGAAGACAAAGAACGGCACCCCGGTCGACGAGACGATCGATTCGACCTACCAGCGCATCGCCCGTGCGCTGGCCGATGTCGAGACGACCCCCGAGGACCGGGAGACCTGGTACCGGGAGTTCCTGTGGGCGCTGCGCCACGGTGCGATACCGGCCGGCCGCATCACCTCCAATGCCGGCGCCCAGGCGCACAAGCCCGCCACCTCGACCATCAACTGCACGGTCTCGGGTATCGTGAAGGATTCCATGAACGATATCCTGGAGAAGGTTCACGAGGCCGGCCTGACGCTGAAGGCCGGCTGCGGCATCGGCTACGAGTTTTCCACCTTGCGTCCGAAGGGTGCCTACGTGTCCGGCGCCGGTGCCTATACCTCCGGTCCGCTGTCGTTCATGGATATCTACGACAAGATGTGCTTCACGGTATCTTCGGCCGGCGGTCGTCGCGGTGCCCAGATGGCAACCTTCGACGTGGGCCACCCGGACGTCATGGATTTCATCCGTGCCAAGCGCGAGGACGGCCGCCTGCGCCAGTTCAACCTGTCCCTGCTGATCACGACGGAGTTTATGGATGCCGTCAAGGCAGGCGCAGACTGGCAACTGGCGTTTCCCATCAGCCGACAGGAACAGGAAGAGGGTATCGACCTGAACGATACCCGGCAGGTGGTCTGGCGTGAGTGGCCCTACAAGGGCGACTACGTCACCAACAACGCAGGGCTGGTTGCGTGCAGGATCTACAAGACCATTCCGGCGCAACGCCTGTGGGACATGATCATGAGCTCCACCTATGACTTCGCCGAACCGGGATTCATCCTGATCGACAAGGTCAACGAGATGAACAATAACTGGTTCTGCGAGAATATCCGTGCGACCAACCCGTGCGGCGAACAGCCGCTGCCGCCCTACGGTTCCTGCCTGCTGGGCTCGGTCAACCTGACCAAGTTCGTGCGCGACCCGTTTACCGGACGTGCCGAGTTCGACTGGGGCGAATTCCGCAAAGTCGTGGCGATCTTTACCCGCATGCTGGATAACGTGGTCGAGATCAACGGCCTGCCACTGGATGGACAGCGCGATGAGATTCATCGAAAGCGCCGGCACGGCATGGGCTTCCTCGGGCTGGGCTCCACCGTCACCATGCTGCGCATGAAGTACGGTGAGGAAGAGTCCGTGAAGTTTACCGAACGCGTCAGTCGTGAACTGGCCCTGACCGGCTGGGAGATAGCGCTCGAGCTGGCGAAAGAGAAGGGGCCGGCCCCGGTGATGGAAGAGGATTTCGAGGTGACCGAGGAGACGCTGCGCAAGCGTCCCGACATGCGTCGTGACGGTTACGTGCCGGGCGACTGGGTCAAGGGCAAGGTGCTGCATGCGCGCTACAGCCGCTATATGCAGCGTGTTGCCGCCGAAGCACCGGCGCTGGTTGATGAGCTGGCCGAGGTCGGTGCGCGCTTCACCCACCACAGTTCGATCGCGCCGACCGGTACCATTTCCCTGTCGCTGGCCAATAACGCCAGTAATGGCATCGAACCGAGTTTCGCGCACCACTACTTCCGCAACGTGATACGCGAAGGCCGCAAGACCAAGGAAAAGGTGGGCGTGTTCTCGTTCGAGCTACTGGCCTATCGCAAACTCGTCAACCCGGATGCCAGCGCCACCATGGACAGCGAAGACGATGCACTGCCGGATTATTTCATCTCGGCAGATCACGTGACGCCCGCACAGCATGTCGATATCCAGGCCGCGGCCCAGAAATGGGTGGACTCCTCCATTTCCAAGACGGCAAACGTACCGACGGATTACCCGTACGAGGATTTCAAGGATATCTACCTGTATGCCTATGAGCAGGGGCTCAAGGGTTGTACCACGTTCCGCTTCAATCCGGAGGCCTTCCAGGGCGTGCTGGTCAAGGACCAGGACCTGGAGAACACCCAGTATGAATTTACGCTCGAGGACGGGACGCGGGTCAGCCTGAAAGGTAACGAAGAGGTCGA
>CAMYKJ010000262.1 GCA_947258945.1 uncultured Ectothiorhodospiraceae bacterium | reverse complement strand
ATCAGTCCGGGTTTCGACCTGCCGGCCCGCCGGGTGATCCATACCGTCGGCCCGGTGTGGCAGGGCGGGGACCACTACGAGGTGCCCCTGCTCACGGCCTGTTACACGAACAGTTTCGAGCTGGCCCTGCAGAATGATGTCCGCAGCATCGCCTTCCCGGCGATCAGTACCGGGGTCTACGGCTTCCCGAAGCAGACCGCCGCGGAAATCGCCATCGGTGCGATGCTGACCTGCCAGGACCGCTTCGATCGCATCATCGCCTGCTGTTTCAGCGAGGCGGATGCGGCTCTGTACCGGCAGGTGCTGGCAGAAAAGCGGTAGGAACGGATCGTATCCGTGAACAGGATCGCGCACGCGGTGCGCTCCTGCAGCCCCTTGTTCCTGCCTCTTGGCAGTTCTTAATACTTCACGAAATCATAATCCTGCATATACCCTCTCCCTTCGGGAGAGGGCAAGGGAGAGGGGATATGAAAATGTTTAAAAATGACCCCCTCTCCCCAGCCCTCCCCCTGAGGGGGAGGGTGCAAACAGGCTTCGATTTAACATGCGTACCGCATTTGGCTTGAATTTCTGCCATATAGCCTCATTTAACCTATATTGAAGATGGGGTGAAAATTGAGCATTTCCCGACAGCCTGCCGTTGCAGGGTTCTTTTATCCGGCCAGTCCTGCTGAGCTGGCCGACGATGTGCGCGCCATGCTGGCCGCCGCCGGCAGCGGGGTGGCCACGCGTGTCCCCAAGGCATTGATCGTGCCGCATGCCGGCTATGTCTACTCCGGCCCGGTGGCGGCGACCGCCTATGCGCGGCTGGCCGCGCAGGCCGGCCGTATCCGGCGCGTGGTACTGCTGGGTCCGGTACACCGCGTGCCGGTGCGCGGGCTGGCATTGCCGGCGGCGGAGGTTTTTTCGACGCCACTGGGTGACATTCCGCTGGATACGGCAGCCATGCAGACCCTGGCGGGCTTGCCGCAGGTGGTCGTCAGCGAGGCCGCCCACGCCCCGGAACATTCGCTCGAAGTACACCTGCCGTTCCTGCAATCCGTGCTGGACGAGTTCCGGCTGCTGCCGCTGGCCGTCGGCGACGCCACGCCCGGCGAGGTGGCCGCGGTGCTGGAGCGCGTGTGGGGCGGGGACGAGACCCTGATCGTCATCAGTTCAGACCTGTCGCACTACCTGCCCTATGACGTCGCCGTGCAGACCGACGAGGACACGGTGCGGCATATCGTCGGCCTGCAGGCGGACCTGTCGCATAGCCAGGCCTGCGGCGCCACGCCGGTCAATGGCCTGCTCACCTTTGCCGCGGGGCATGCACTGGATGCAGAGTTGCTGGATTTGCGCAATTCGGGCGATACGGCCGGTGACAAGTCACGCGTCGTGGGTTACACGGCGATCGCTTTTTATGAGCCGCCCGGAGGCCCCCGATGAACGACGCGCAGGGCGCAACCCTGCTGACTGTGGCTCGCGATGCCATCGCCACCCGGCTCGGCACACAGGGCGTCGGTCATGTCGATTACCCCTGGCTGCATGACCCTGCAGCGACCTTCGTGACATTGACGCAGCAGGGCGCGCTGCGCGGTTGTATCGGCAGCCTGGAAGCCCACCGACCCCTGCTGGAAGATGTCTCGGCCAACGCCGTAGCCGCGGCGACGCGCGATCCCCGCTTCCCGTCCCTGCGGGCAAGCGAGCTGGATCACACGCGCATCGAGGTGTCGCTGCTGTCGGGCAGCACCGCTATGGAATTCGAGTCGGAATCCCACGCCCTGGCGCAGCTGCGTCCCGGTATGGATGGCCTTGTCCTGCAATACGGCCAGGCGCGCGGAACGTTTCTCCCGCAGGTCTGGGAGTCGCTGCCGCGTGCGGAGGATTTCCTGGCCGCGCTGAAGCGCAAGGCGGGGCTGCCGGCCGGATTCTGGGACGGGGATGTGCGCCTGTCGCGTTATACCGTCGCAAAATGGAAAGAAGAGGTACCCGGCCATGACTGAGGAAAGCAGCTATCCCGCGCGCTGGTGGCACCGTCTGCCTGACGGCCGCATTCAGTGCGACCTGTGTCCGCGTGACTGCAAGCTGCGCGACGGGCAGCGTGGCGCCTGTTTCGTGCGCAAGCGCGAAGGTGAT
>CAMYKJ010000261.1 GCA_947258945.1 uncultured Ectothiorhodospiraceae bacterium | reverse complement strand
GGTTGTTTTTCGTATGTCCCTTATGACGGGACTGGCGCGTTGCTTGTTCCGGTGATGATGCCTTTTTCGCGCAGATTTTTCATGATCTCCAGACCGCCGTTGATCACCACCTCCGGATCGGGGTGCGTCATCTCGGCGGCGATTTGTGCGAGTAACTCCCGTCCGCTGGCTGTTGTGTTTGCTTCCAGCAGCTCCAGCAGTCGCTTGGTGACCGGGTTGATTTCCATGAAACCCACGTCATCGTCGTGATCACGGTAGACGACCAGGCTGGTCGTGGCCTGGCCGGATTCGTCCGGCATAAAGTCAGGTCCGATCCGGTGTACCGGGTAGGCGTAGGTCATGTGCCAGACCAGTGGTGACAGCACCGGTATGCCGTTCAGCAGGTCACCTTGCGGGTCGATTGCGGCCCGGTCTGCCGAGCCTTCGGCAATGGTCAGGGCGAGTTCGGCCCATTCGTAATGCGCAAGCTCGTACAGGAACGGCAGGTCACCCGGCCGCGGTTCGCGCTCGTCGTGCAGCCAGGTCAGGAATTCGCGCGGTATTTCCAGGAACAGGGGCGTCCGGGCATGGTGATGATGGAAGTAGTCGCGCACCATGGCATGCCAGCAGTCATGGTCGTGGATCTTGCGCAGGACCGGGAATGAGTCTGACAGGAAGCTTTCGACGTTGTTGTAGAACAGCTCGCGGTAGATGCCCATACGCCGGTCTTCTATATCGGCCGGTGCGGGGGCATGGTCCGGGTCGCGGATATGCGCGGCGAACGCATACTGCGTGCCGATGAATTCAGGTCGTGTGTCCACTGACCGTTTCCGTAGCTGCAGTGCCCGCATGTTGCGCCTGCCGATCGGCTATTTGTCCCGCCTCGGCGAGCAATTCGGGCAGGGGCGGGATATTGAAATCGCGTTCGAGCAGTGTCGGCACGACGCCGAAGTGCTCGTAGGCCGTCTCGAGCAGTGACCACACCGGATCGATGACGGGGGCGCCGTGCGTATCGACCTTCAGGTCGTCGGCCTCGTCGTAGTGGCCGGCGATATGAAAGTATGCGACCCGTTCCGCTGGTAATGCCTTGAGGAAGGCCTCCGCGTCATAACGGTGATTGATGCTGTTGACATAGATGTTGTTGACGTCCAGCAGCAGGTCGCAATCGGCCTCGGACAGGACGGCATTGATGAAATCGATTTCCGGCATTTGCTGGCCGGGTGCCGCATAGTAGGAGACGTTCTCCATGCCAATACGCCGCTCGAGGATGTCCTGGACGCGACGGATGCGGGCAGCAACATGCTGCACAGCTTCTTCAGTGAACGGGATGGGCATCAGGTCGTAAAGATGGCCATCATCGCTGCAGTAACTGAGGTGTTCGGTATAGAAACGGATATCGTGTTCGTCGAGGAAACGTTTGACCCGGTGGACGAAGGTTTCGTCGAGCGGGGCAGGGCTGCCGATAGACAGCGACAGACCATGACAGACAAACGGGTAGCGCTCGGTGAAATAGTGCAAGTCCTTGCCCATCTTTCCGCCGATCCCGATCCAGTTCTCGGGGGCGACCTCGAAGAAGTCAATATTGTGTGGTGGACTGTCCCGCAGCGGACCCATCAGGGTCCGCCGCAGTCCAAGTCCCGTCCCGGTGACGGGGTAACGCGGGTTATTCACGGTCATCAGGCAGCGGTCAGCTTATTTCATGCCACCGCACTTGCCTTCACCGCACTTGCCTTCCTTGGTTGTCTTGGCGCCGCCGCACTTGCCTTCGCCGCACTTGCCTTCCATTTCATTGGCATCGAGCACGCCATCAGCGTTTTTATCCTTCTTGTTGAACATGGCCTCGTGGGCTGCATTGAACTCATCCTTGGTCACCTTGCCATCACCGTCGGCATCCATCATTTTCATGCCGCACTTGCCTTCACCGCACTTGCCTTCCTTGGTGGCCTTGGTGGCCTTGGCGCCGCCGCACTTGCCTTCACCGCATTTACCTTCCATGTGCGAAGAGGCCACCATGTAGCCGCTGGAAAGCTCGGACATGGCAAACGGGTTTTCCGCTGCATTGGCAACCGGTGCGGTTGCCAGTGATGTGACAAACGCTGCTCCCATCGCGGCTGCCAGAGGTTTCATTGTCGATTTTTTTGACATTTGGGTAG
>CAMYKJ010000260.1 GCA_947258945.1 uncultured Ectothiorhodospiraceae bacterium | reverse complement strand
TCCAGGTCCTGCGGCCAGATATTGCGACCGTGAATGATAATCAGGTCCTTTTTGCGGCCGGTGATGGTAATGGTTCCATCCACCATGTAACCGATGTCACCCGTGTTGAGCCAACCATCATCGGACAAGTTGCAGCCGGATTCCCTGGGAAGGTTGAAATAACCCGACATGACGCTGGGGCCGCGCACATGGATGACGCCGCTTCTCCAATCCTCTAGCCGGTTCCCGTTCTCGTCCCGGACCTCGACCTCATAGCTGGGCAGCGGCCGCCCACAATTGACGAAATGGCGACCGCGGCCGCTCTGCTCGCTTTCGTCCATCAGGACCACTTCATGGGCATCCGCCAATTGGTCGGAGTCCACATAGTGAGTAGTGAAACCTTGCGCCAGGGGCGAAAAACTGATTCCCAGAGTACATTCAGCCATTCCGTAGCAGGCCAGGAAGGCTCGCGAATCAAAACCGCAAGCCGCGAGTTTATCGGCGAACAGCTCAAGGGTCTGTGGGCGAATCATCTCGGCCCCGATGCCGGCAATCCGCCAGTTACTGAGGTCGTACTTTGCGATATCGGAATCCCTGAGCCGGCGGGCACAGAGGTCATAGCCGAACGAGGGCGCGAAGGAGATGGTAGCCCGGGTCCGGGTCATCAGGTTGAGCCATTGTCGCGGGCGCATGGCGAAATCCCTGGTATCCAGGTAATCCACCGAACGTTGCGTAGCTACCGGCACCAGCATGAATCCCACCAGGCCCATGTCATGGTAAAACGGCAGCCAGGAGGCGTAGCGATCGTTGGAGTCGATCCGCATGCCGTCAACGACCATACCCTCAATGTTCGCCATCGCCGTGTGGTGTTTGATGACTACACCGCGGGGGAACCGGGTACTACCGGAGGTGTACTGGATGTAGGCGATATCGTCAGGGTCGATGGTTGGCAGGGTTGCGGCGCCGGGCGGCAGCGCATGAAAGGCTTCAGGCGCAGCCACCATGCGCAAGTTGAGCCCATCGCTGGCCTCCTGCAGGAAACTCAGGTAGCCCTCAGAGGCGACTGCCAGCGCGGCGTTACTGGCCTCCAGCAAACGGTGCAGTTGTCCCACGTAAACACTGTGCGCGCCCAGTTTGATAGAGGTGGGCAGGGCAACGGGGACCAGGCCCGCGTACTGGCAGGCGAAGAAAAAACGGACAATTTCCGGGTCGGTCTCAGCGACCAGCGCCACGCGGTCGCCCTTTTCCACTCCCAGGCCAAGCAGCTTACCCGCCAACTCCAGACACTGCTCGCGCAGTTCCCGATAGGGGATGCTCGCATACATCGTTCCGAGACCAGTGTAGAAATTGACGCCGGTCTCGCCCAGCGCAGCGTAATCCAGGGCCTCGGTCAAAGTGGCGAAATTGGCGGCCCGGAAAGGAAGCTCATGGTGTGTAGGTGTGGCGGTAGGTTCCAAAATCAATTACCTCTGTAAATTAATGCTCGGCGCAGCCGCCGCGCGCCAGGTTTTGCAGCAGCAATAACGCGCCCCCGGGTCCTTTGATCGACGTACCAGCCTGGTTGTGCTTGCTTTTTCACGCATCCAGGTCAGGCACTGCATTCGAGCGGTATGCCGCTGGCGCCGGCGTGCAGAATTGTCGCAATGGGTATGTGGTCTTATCACTGGTAATCGTTTCGCCGGAGTTCTGTGGTAGCCGCGGGTGAATTGTACTCTTATAAACATACTGCTCCGATATGACCCTACAAATGTTCACAAATTCCCACCGGCCGTGCGGCCCGGCGGGATAAGAAAATATAACGCCGGTCAGATTATACCGGCCAGATTATACTGGTATTTCCTCTCGCGCGGTAGTGTTTCCCTGACAGGGGCGCGTTGTGTGACCAAGGTCACTGGTTTGTTTCCTGTGTTGAGGAATGAGCCAACCCGCCTCGTTCTGCGACAGGAGCAGACCGATGATTGAGAGGAACGAAACCATCAGCCCGTTACGCCAGCGCAAGCTGCCCCCAAACACCCGGACGGGTCGTTGCATATTGCTGCCAGCAAACCGCTACGGCACGCCAATCCCTTATTCCCGTGCGGTTTGGTTGCGCTCATCGCTTTGATTGGTTGTCCGAACCCTACGAGGGTATACTGCGACACCTATTGGGATAGAAAATCCGACAGCAAGGCCAATGGATAAGCAAAGCAGGGATACCATCAGCCTGGAGGCGATTTCGCGGGTTGGTCAGCTAAGCCCGTTTCTGGCAGTTCCGCACCGGATTTACGCAACAGATCCGCACTGGGTCACGCCGCTGAACTTCGAGCAGCGCCAGCGGTTCTCACCGAAGAATCATTTCTTCCAGCACGCCCGCTGGCAGGGCTGGGTGGCTCGCCGCAATGGGCAACTGGCGGGCCGTATAACGGCCCAGATTGACGATCTGCACCTGCAGCAGCATGGCGACGCCATGGGCTATTTCGGCATGCTGGAGGCCGAGGATAATGCAGAGGTGTTCGCCACGTTGTGCAATGCGGCCGAGAGCTGGCTGCGAGAGCGGGGCATGCGCCAGGTGCGTGGTCCTTTCAACCTGCATATCAACGAGGAGGTCGGCCTCCTGGTCGATGGCTTCTCCACCCCCCCGTTCGTCATGATGGGTCACGGCCGACCCTGGTATGGGACCCGCGTCGAGGAACAGGGCTACGTCCCGGTAAAAGATTTGCTCGCCTACCACGTGCGGCCCGATTTCGAGGCGCCCCGCGTCATGACCAGACTCGCAGAGCGGGTATCGGAAAAGGTGGTGGTGCGCCCCCTGCGGCGCAAACAGCTGGCGCAGGAAGCGGCGATCATGCTGGAAATATTTAACGATGCCTGGGCCAACAACTGGGGATTTGTCCCCCTGGCACATGACGAATTTCTGGACACCGTCAAGACTTTGACCCAATTGATGCCCGAGGACTACGTTCAGATTGCCGAATATGAGGGGAAGCCTGTGGCCTTTATCGTTGCACTGCCGAATATCAACGAGGCGACCCGGGACCTGGGAGGCAAACTGCTGCCCTTCGGCTGGGTCAAATTGCTGTGGCGCCTGAAGGTCCGTCACCCGCGCACGGCGCGGGTGCCGCTGATGGGGGTGAGACAGGAATTCCAACACTCGCGACTGGGCCCGACGCTGGCATTTATTGTGATCGATGCGGTGCGCAAGGCCCTGCATGCCCGGGATGTTACCGATGTGGAAATGGGCTGGGTACTCGAGGACAATGACGGCATGCGCAACATCATTGAAACGATTGGCGGTAAGGCTTATAAGCGCTACCGTGTATACGAAAAGATCCTGTAGAAATCTTATGCATCTCGATACTGATTCCCATCCAATGATAGCCGTGGTGCTGGCGGGGGACCGCACCAAGAAAGATTCGCTGATCAAACAGACGAAGGCAGGGTGCAAGGCCCTGATTGACATCGACGGTATTCCCATGGTGCGCAGGGTGCTGAGCGCACTGCAGCAATCCAGGGCGGTGTTTAAAATCGTGCTGGCCGGCCCGGAGGCCGACGAAGTTGCGATGGACAAACCGCTCAGTGAACTGGTCGCCAGCGACGAAATTAGCTGGCGTGCCCCGGAGTCCAGCCCCAGTGCCAGTGCCTTTCACACCATGCAATCACTGGAGCCCGATACGCCGGTCTTGTTGACAACCACCGATCACCCGCTGCTCACGCGGGAGATCGTCGATGCATTCAGTCGCCAGAGCTTTGCCGATGATGTCGATGTCACTGTGGGCCTGGCGCCCCATGCCCTGATCACAGAAGCCTATCCCGGTATAAAGAAGACAGTGTTTCGGTTCAGCGATGGCGATTTTTGTGGTTGCAACCTGTTCGCCTTCCTGACGCCGGAAGGGCGGCAGGCAGCCAGCTTCTGGCGCAAAATCGAACAGCAGCGCAAGAAGCCGCTGGTCCTCATCGGCATGTTGGGCTGGTGGATGGTATTGCGCTACCGCCTGGGGATGTTGTCGCTGGAGGAAGCGCTGGCCAAGCTCGGCAAACGCATGGGCCTGCGTGTGCGCGCCGTCATCCTGCCGTATGCCAATGCCGCCATAGATGTGGATTCGATAGCCGACCTGGC
>CAMYKJ010000259.1 GCA_947258945.1 uncultured Ectothiorhodospiraceae bacterium | reverse complement strand
GATGCAGGTCGTGCGCCACTACACGCGCCTGTCGCAGAAGAACTTCTCCATCGACACGCAGTTCTACCCGCTGGGCTCCTGCACCATGAAATACAATCCACGTGCCTGTAACCGGCTGGCCATGCTGCCTGGTTTCCTGGCGCGCCATCCGCTGGCCCCGCCATCCATGGGCCAGGGTTTTCTCGGCTGCATGTTCGAATTGCAGGAGATGCTCAAGGACGTGACCGGCATGCCGGCGGTGTCGCTGACACCCGCGGCCGGTGCGCAGGGCGAGTTTACCGGCGTGGCCATGATCCGCGCCTACCATGATGCCAACGGCGATACCGAACGCGATGAAATCCTGGTCCCGGATGCCGCCCATGGCACCAATCCCGCGACCGCCGTGATGTGCGGCTACAAGGTGCGCGAGATCCCGACGGATCGCGAGGGCGATGTCGACATGGAGGCGCTGAAACAGGCCGTCGGCCCGCAGACGGCCGGTATCATGCTGACCAACCCGTCCACGCTGGGTGTGTTCGAGCGGAAGATCGAGGAAATCGCCACCCTGATCCACGAAGCCGGCGGGCTGCTGTACTACGATGGCGCCAATCTCAATGCCATCCTCGGCAAGGTGCGTCCGGGCGACATGGGTTTCGACGTCATTCACATGAACCTGCACAAGACCTTTTCCACGCCGCACGGCGGCGGCGGGCCGGGCGCCGGCCCGGTGGGCGTCGGCAAGCGGCTGGAGCCGTTCCTGCCGCTGCCGATCGTCGGGTTCGACGGGGACGAGTACTACTGGATTACCGAGGATGTGCGGCCGCAGAGCATTGGCCGCCTGTCGGCCTTCATGGGCAATGCGGGCGTGCTGATGCGCGCCTATATCTATGCGCGCATGCTCGGCAGCGAGGGCATGCACCGGGTTGCCGATTACGCCACGCTCAATGCCAACTACCTCATGGCCAGGCTGGCCGGGGCAGGCTTCGATGTCGCCTACACGGGGCGGCGGGCAACGCATGAGTTTATCCGACCACCTATTTCCCGCTGCTGGTGCCGGAATGTCTGCTGATCGAGCCGACCGAGACCGAGACCCGGGAAGAGCTGGACGGATTCGTCGAGGCCATGATCAAGATCCAGCAGGAAGCGGAAAACAGTCCGGACCTGCTGAAGGAGGCGCCGCATACGCAGCCGGTGCGCCGTCTCGACGAGGTGCGTGCCGCCAAGCAGCTCGATCTGACGTGGAAGCCGGCAGCGGATTAATTATATCCGGTCATCAGGCGCCTGAAGCGGCGGCTGCAGGAGCAGGAGCGCAGCGTGTGCGCGAACATATTACAGTCATTCCCGCCCCCGCCTCCGCGGGGGCGGGGATGACAATGGAGAAATTGCGGGTACGGTCCGTATTCTCCGAATACAATTATCATCTTTGGTGATTTAAACAGAATAAACACGGGATAAACAATGTCTGCACTGATCTGTGGTTCCTTCGCCTACGACACCATCATGGTGTTTCATGATCACTTCAAGAACCATATCCTGCCTGACAAGGTACATATACTGAATGTGTCCTTCATGGTCCCGGATATGCGTCGTGAATTCGGCGGTTGTGCCGGCAACATTGCCTACAATCTGAAACTGCTGGGCGGTGAGCCGCTGCCGATGGGTACCGTCGGTATCGATTTCGCACCCTACGCCGAGTGGATGGACCGCCATGGCATCGACCGTCGCCATGTACATTTCGTTGATGGGACCTATACCGCGCAGGCATTCATTACCACCGACCAGGACGATAACCAGATCACGGCCTTTCACCCGGGAGCGATGGATCTGGCGCACCTGAACAGTGCCGATGACGCGGATGGCATCACGATCGGCATCGTCTCGCCGGACGGTCGCCAGGGCATGCTCGATCACGCGGAGCAGTTCGCCGCCAACGGGATCCCGTTCATATTCGATCCCGGGCAGGGCCTGCCCATGTTCGATGGCGATGATCTCAGGGACTTTATCGACAAGGCCAACTGGGTCAGCGTGAACGACTACGAACTGCAGCTGATGCAGGACCGTACCGGGCTGTCACCGCACGAGATTGCCGAGCATGTCGAGGCGCTGATTGTGACGCTGGGCGGGGAGGGTTCGCACATCTACACGCAGGACCAGCGCATCGATATCCCGGCAGCGCCGGCGTCGGCGCTCAATGATCCGACCGGCTGCGGCGATGCCTATCGCGCCGGTCTGCTGTTCGGCCTGATGAATAACCTGGACTGGGAGACGACCGGACGTGTAGCCGCACTCATGGGTGCCATCAAGATGGAACATCATGGTACGCAGAACCACAGTTTCACGGCGGATGAATTCAGATCGCGTTACCGGGAAAGCTTCGACATGGACATACAGGCCTGATTGTTTCAGGAGATCTGCCTGAGCCGTCATTTCGACGACAGCATGCAGGTGCCGGGACCGTGGCTGGCCCGGTCTTCAATTGATGTATTTTTAGTGCCTGTTATTTATCGATGTGTTTGATGTAGCGCGGGTGGTCGATCTGCTCGAGCTGCATGGATGTGCCATCGATGGTGAAGCTTGTATCATTGCCCGCAACGGTCAGCATGCAACGGGTGTCCCCGTGCCAGTCGATCGGCAGCGGTGCGTGGTCCCGGTAGGTGAAAATATTGTTGACCAGATCACCGCCGCTGATCTCGCACGGACACCCGGGCAGTTCCCCCGTCAGTTCCGTTTCCCCGACAGTCAGACTGACGGCCTGTGTCCACAGGGAATTCTGTATGGTGCCTTCCATTTCCTGGACGAGATGCACCTGTGAGAAGTGCAGCGTGAGCGAATCCCCGGACTGTTCGATGGATTCGAGCTGCGCACCGGGCAGCTGTAAAATTTGTGTCGTGTCACTCATGTGTGCTGTTTGTTATTGCATCCTCGCAAGGAGCCTTGTGACGAGGCAGCCTCCGGCTAACGGTTCGGGATCAGGAGATTGCCACGCTTCGTTCGCAATGTCTGCAGTCATTTAACTATACAGTCGGTTCCAGGCCAATTGCCTGTTCAAATGCACCCCGTTCACTGACCGGTGCGTCACAGGTCATGCCATTGCAGATATAGGCCAGCGTGTGGCCCGCTACTGCGCGGGTACCCAGTGCACCGGGCAGGGCAGTCACGTCATCCGG
>CAMYKJ010000258.1 GCA_947258945.1 uncultured Ectothiorhodospiraceae bacterium | reverse complement strand
GTCCGCTTCGGCCTGCACCAGCGCCGCAAACATCAACGTCGCCAGCAACAATACGATGCGCAACCCGTTAATCACGCCGCACCTCCGGGACGGTTTCATCCACGTCAGGGTCATCCGGTGCATCCAGTTCGACCGGATCGATCCACTGCCCGTCCGCCGTCTCCCACTCGGCGAGAAATTCCAGCAGGTCCATGCCGGGCAGACTGTCCTCTTCGCTGGCGTGGACTGTGGCGCAAACACTCATCAGCATCAGCACGATGGCAGACCTAGCCCGCCGTCTCTTCCTCGGGTAGCCAGTCATAAAATTCCAGTTCCTCGATCAGTTGCAAATCCCCTTCCGCCAGCAGCTCCCAGTCATCGCCAAACAGTACCGGCGCCGGCGTCTCGCCGCCGTTCCACAACACGATGGCCAGCACCGTCACTGCGGCCGTGGCAAAACCACCGGCGGACCAGCCGATGCGGTGCCAGAAACCCCTGGTACCGGCGGCCTCCAGGGCTTGCCGGCGGGCGGCCCCGAGGCGCGCACGCGTCAGTTCATCGAGATCATCTTCGCTGTCGCGCAACTGCTGCCCGAGCCGCCCGGCCAGCTGCTGTTCATTCCGCTCAGTCCGCATGCTCTGTATACCCTTCCAGTTGTTCCCGGATCCTCTGCAGCGCACGCGACAGGTGGGTCTTCACGCTGCCCTGCGAACAATTCATGACACCTGCCGTATCGGCGACATCCATACCTTCCCAGACACGCAGCATAAACGCCTCCTGCTGACGTTGCGGCAACTGCCGCAGCACGGTCTGCAGACGCGCCATGGCATGTTCCCGCTCCAGCAACGCATCCGGCTGACAATTCACCGGATCCGCGACGGTCTGCATGCCGTCAACCGGCCCGGCGTCGCTCGCCTCAGTCCCCGACCGCGGTCGCAGCCAGCTTCTGAAGCGGTTCCGCACCGCACTGCGGCGGTAGTGATCGCGGATGCCGTTTTGCAGGATCCGGTAGAACAGCGGCCGCCATTCGTCCGGATCACGACGCGCATAGCGCTGACACAGCCTGATCATCGCATCCTGCACCACATCGAGCGCGTCGTCCCGGTTGCCAAGGGCGCACTCCGCCATACGCAGCGCACGCCTCTCGATGCCGGCCAGGAAGCCGTCCAGTGCGTCGTGAGTATCCAGTCCCTGCTCCCTGTCACCGCTGGCAGCCCCTGCATCCGTCAAGCCGATACAGGGACTGCCCGCTGTCATGTCATTCACTACCCGGCATCACCAGCATACCGCATCAGCGGCGGGCACGACGATCCAGCCGGTGGTTGATGCGATTGCCCTTGCGATCGAGGCGATGCTCGACCCGGTTGCCGCGATAATCCGAGCGATGCTCAATGCGATTGCCCCTGTAATCGAGACGGTTCTCGATCCGGTTGCCCTTGCGGTCCAGGTGCCGGGACAGCTTGACCTTGCCGTTGTCCGCAGCGCGGTCGGACAGCCGGTCCAGTCGGTTGTTGACCCGCCCGCCACGGTGGTCGAGGCGGTCATTGATGCGCCCGCCACGGTGGTCGAGGCGGTCATTGATGCGTTCGCCGCGTACATCGAGCCGGTTATCGATACGGTCACCAACCTTGTCCCAGTCCACGTCCGCGTTCACGTTGCCGGCCGCCAGCAGTGCGGCCAGTCCCAGTACTCCCAGTGTTGTCTTCGTTGTCTTCATCACGTTGTCTCCGGTGAAAAAAGGTTGCTCTCACCCGGTACAACGCAGGCCGTCCGGACCGGTTGACACGAATTTCGGGACAGGGTGCTATGATGGGCCCCGCGACAGGCCCGGTAAGCGCCGCAGGCCGTCATTAAACCGTCATATGACAGCCCGTGAGGGCCTGAAAATATTGCAATTCAGGACTTGACATTGCGCCACATGGATGAGCTGTTCACCCGGTTTATACACAGTCAGGATTATCCTGATGTTTTTTTACCACAGAATAGCAAGAGTCTATATTAGAAAGCTTTAATTCAACCTAATATATTGATCTATAACATATTTTATTCGTGGATAAAAATCGGCCAATTTAACACCAACACTGCAAAAATAGGCCTTTGAGACGCTTTACCCCAAATAATCCACAAAGTTATCCACAGCTTTTGTGGATAAACAACCGCCTCTAGTCATATGAAGGGCTTAGCAGA
>CAMYKJ010000257.1 GCA_947258945.1 uncultured Ectothiorhodospiraceae bacterium | reverse complement strand
CGGTCGATCAGTGCCTTGACCGAGTCGAGGTCCTGCCCTGCCAGCAGCATGGCCGGGCGCCAGCCGAAATCATCCCGTGGGCGCCGGCTGCGGCTGTCGAAATAGGGATTTGCACGTGTCGGTTTGCAGGTTGCCGCACAGAAACCGGCATCGAAGCCGGCCGCAAAGGCGGTTGTTATGGACATGCAGCCGACCCGGAAGGGCACTGTCCAGGCCAGTGCATACACCTGCACCTCTGACGGTGCCTGCCGTTCGACGTCTGCACGGATGACATGAAAATCCTCCGGCCGCATGACGTTCCTGCCTGGTTCGAAGGTGACACGAATGACGTTGGCGGGGGGTATGCGCCGCTGCTCGATGTAATAATCGGCAATCTGAAGGCTGAGCGGGTCGCGTGTATTGACGATCAGCGCCAGGTGTTCGGGACCGAGACCGGCGGTTTGCGCTGGCGGTTTATCCGGGGCTGTGGGTGTACCCGGATCACATGCGCTCAGGAGTAACAGCAGTAATGGCGCCAGGGCAGCAGTCAGCCGGTTCGCCTGTCCGGCACGTGCCAGAGCCATGCCGTGCACTCAGTTTCTGGCGGCCGCGAAATCCACCATACGCTGCGTGGCCTTCAGTGCCCTGACACGGATGTCCTCGGGGACATGGATCTCATTGCTGCCGTTTTTCAGGACATCGGCCAGATTGCGCAGATGATTCATCGCCATCCAGGGGCAGTGTGCGCAGCTTTCGCAGGTTGCACCTTCACCGGCGGACGGTGCTTCCATGAAGATCTTGTCCGGTGCGGCCTGGCGCATCTTGTAGAAGATGCCGTTGTCGGTGGCAACGATAAACCGGGGGTTGGGCAGCTCCTTCGCGGCATTGATGAGCTGCGTCGTCGACCCGACCACATCGGCAAGTGCGATCACGCTGTCCGGCGACTCCGGGTGCACGAGGATGGCGGCATCGGGATAGTGGTTGACCATGTTCTGGATGGCTTCGGCCTTGAAGCGTTCGTGCACGATGCAGCTGGCCTGCCAGAGCAGCATGTCGGCACCGGTAATGCGCTGTACGTAATTGCCAAGGAACCGGTCCGGCGCCCAGAGAACTTTCTTGCCCTGGTCCTTGAGGTGCCGGACCACGTCGACGGCAATGCTGGACGTGACCACCCAGTCCGCCCGCGCCTTGACCTCGGCACAGGTGTTGGCATAAACGACGACCGTCCGATCGGGGTGAGCATCGCAGAAGGGTATGAATTTTTCCGGCGGACAGCCGAGATCGAGCGAACATTCGGCCTGCAGGGTCGGCATCAGCACACGCTTCTCGGGATTTAGTATCTTGGCGGTCTCCCCCATGAAGCGCACACCTGCAACCACCAGTGTACTGGCCAGGTGGCGGTTGCCGAAGCGCGCCATTTCGAGCGAATCGGCCACCGTGCCGCCGGTTTCGTCGGCGATCATTTGCAGGTCTTCATCGGTGTAATAATGCGCCACCAGTACTGCGTCCTTTTCCCGGAGCAGCGTCTTGATCTCGCTGATCAGGGCCTCGCGTTCGCCCGGTGCATAGTCGGGCACGCCCACGCTGCCGGGCAGCGGGTAGGACGGTTCCGTCAGGATGGGTGGTATGTCTGTTTCCTGGTCTACTCTCATGCGTGCTGCATTCCGCTCCAGGGTTTCTTCACAAGATATTATACAACTTATTGATTTATAAGTTCCCTATGCCTGACCAGGGCAAGCGGGCAGTCAGGTCTGTGCGCTGATCTGCTCAAGGAGGTCGGCGGCTTCGGCATCGCCCTGGTCAGCCGCCTTTTGCAACCACTGGCGTGCGGCATCCGGGTCGCGCGACACGCCGTGGCCGCCCATGTACATCATGCCCAGGTTGGTCTGGGCATCCACAAAGCCCTGTTCGGCGGGCCATCAGGCGGGGGTGAAAGCCAGGTTAATCATCGACATGCCAAACATTCTAATCGCATTGTCAAGATAAAGTATAGCCAAGGGTGGGTAGGGCCCATAAAATGAGGCTATTGCCGGGGATGAATTCCGGCAGCAGGCACCTGGACGTGAAAGCACAAGCGGCATTTCAGGTCTATTTTACAATTATATGAATGTGGTCCCGGCAATGTACCGTGTCTCCAAGTCTGTCGCCTTCTGTTACGGACACCGCCTGCTGAATTACCAGGGCAAGTGCGCGCACCTGCACGGGCACAATGCACGTGCCGTCATCACGCTCGAGAGCGAGCAGCTGGACGCGCTCGGCATGGTGGAGGACTTCAGCCATGTGAAGCAGCTGGTGTGGGCCTGGCTCGATGCCGAAATCGACCACACCCTGTTGTTGCACCGGGACGATCCCGTCCTGCCGGTGCTGCAGGCGGCCGGGGAGCGTGTACGGGTGACGGATTTCAATCCGACCGCAGAAAACATCGCCCGCATGATCTTTGACCATGTCGCGGCCGAAGGATATCCGGTCGTTGATGTGACCCTGTGGGAAACAGAAACGAGTTACGCCAGTTACCGGCGGGTGGATTGAGCCAGGTCAGGGCCGGCCAGTTTACCTGTGACTATTGATATAAACAGAACAGGTTACAAGTGCATGTACCGAGTTATTCTTGCCTTGCTGCTGTTTTCGACCACACCGTGGGCTGCGGTTGATG
>CAMYKJ010000256.1:688-2886 GCA_947258945.1 uncultured Ectothiorhodospiraceae bacterium | reverse complement strand
CAGCTTGACTAAGCCTTCAAAGTCGGTCGGGACGTTGAGTGGCCCAACCGGAATAGTCTCCTCCCAGCCCTCGCTGCCCGACTCCTTCAGGTATACGGGATCCACCATCAGCGACCACTTGCCCTTACGTGCGGTTAGCCCGCCCATGAACGCCATGTCCAGGTTGTCCCAGAGTTCGTCGAAATCGATATCGATGTCGCCGCCGCTGCTGGACTCGCCGCTGATAGCGGCGACCCACAGATAGACGCGTGCATCGTACTCCCACTCGTCAGGCTCTCCGGCATTAACCCGGTCACTCGCCAGGAAACCGCCCAAACCGATGCTCAATGCAAGCGGTAACATGAAAGCACTTGCTGACTTTGATAATTTCATTGCTGCTGTCCTCTTCTACCTGTTGTTGGGCCCGAAATAGATGTCAGACGAACCGTCGGCAGTTGTTGACATGTTAGATTCCAGTCGACTAACAGTTGTATACGCCTACCGCGCAACGACGCACCGTGCGTCGTGCCACGCCGGCAACGCTGACAGGCGTGAGTGGACGGCCAACACGGGCTTCGGCATTCGGGATCACGCTGTGAACCCCGGGAATGGAAAACCGTTCTCCCAGTTCAGCTCCGAAAATGACGATGGCCCCGGCAATCAGCAAAACACCCAATCGTTTCGACATGCTCATTTGGATTCTCCTATTTTGAAATGGTCCGGCAGTTCATCGGTACCCTTTAGATTCTCCAGATCCACCTTGCTGGCGTTCGTCGTGTTCCTGAAGCTGTAATCAGTGGCTGCAACCTGTTTGCCTGTCTTCCAGTTCCTGGTCTGAATGGTGTATTGCGGTCCACCTCCGATGAACATGGAGGTGATGACATACCGGCAGGGATAGGGGTGCTCCCCCTGGGCAATCCAGATCTGCCAATCGACCTCCCCTGCGCGGAAAGCGAGGTAATCGCATTCAACACCGCCGATCACACCACTGCCGAGGTCCTTGACGTCCACGACATTGCGCATCAGCTCTTCGTAGGCATTCGACAACAGCAAATCCGCCGCAGGCAGCGGCCTATTATGCTTCTCCCGCAACTCATCGACCAGGTTATCGACCGTGCCGGGCACGGCCGTCTGCGCATAGGCATTCAGGTTCTTGCCCAGCAGGGTCAGCGTCTTGCCGTCAAAGGACATCTCGACATCCGCAAACCCGCCGGAGCGTGTGAAGCGGATCTTGCCGGGCCGGTTGAGACTGACGCTGCCTGAACTCGCCAGCGCGAGTTTCTGTTCGTCCTTGGTGACGACCTCGAGGGTGGCATCGTAGTCGAATGACAGCGCCTTCTGCGCCGCCAGGTAATCGGACATGGACTTGAGCAACCGCTTGGCATCCGCCTCATCGGCGCTTACCGCCAGGGACGTCCCCAGCATTACGATCAGGGAAAGCCCCGCGACAGACAGGCTGCGCAAAGACCGCTTGACTGACTTTCGTGATGTCTTCATTTAAGTGCACCTCGTTGAATCGTGATTCGATATAGAGTGGTTTTCATACCCTGTCTCCTGTTTCATTTTGTACTGTCTCTTCTTTGAACTCACCGAGCAGGACACCGTATCAGCCATCCACTCTGGCTACACAATAAGAACCAATCAGAAAATTATCTGGCCATATGACGCCATACTAATGGGTCGATGACAAACGAGAATCGTTCGCAGTTGTCACCAACCCCTTCGACCCCTTAAATTCTTTCACCTCATCCTTCTCCTCGGCCGTTCGGGCGTATGACCGGGATTGATCTCGGTGATCCGCAGCAGATGGCCGCCAAACCCCGAGCTGAACGGCCCTGTCCGGGTGCCGGGTGTCACGGCCAACAACTGCTGTGCAAAGGGCTCACCGATGCACCCTTCCGGTCGTGCTCGTTTTGTCCCTTCATCCTTCATTCCATAAATGGGTACAGACCAGAATGGCACTTACTTAAGTTGGAAACGACCGCTCCACCCGTCTTTGCGAGGAACGAAGTGACGCGGCAATCCCGTCACGAGAGCACCCGAAGTCCGCTGCCAGATTCAGGAGATTGCCGCGCTACGCTCGCAATGACGGGTATTTTTGGCTTAAGTAAGTGCCATTCGGTACAGACCACGGTTTCCGGTCCGAGGTAATGGTGTCCCATATTTCTCACTGTTTCGTATTGGCGGAGTGAGTACTAAACCACCCCGCCGTGTACCTA
>CAMYKJ010000256.1:0-651 GCA_947258945.1 uncultured Ectothiorhodospiraceae bacterium | reverse complement strand
AAGTACAAGACCGGAGATACCAAACAACCCCAACCCGCCGAGCGTGCTGAGCAGGATAAGCAGATCCGGCAATTCGGTATCGCGGCCAACCAGCATGGGCCTGAGGAAATTATCAATGGTCCCAACAACGCCCCCTGACCACACCAACAAGGCGAACCCGACCAGCGTCTCGCCGGTTATCAGCAAGTATGCCACAGCCGGTGCCCAGACCAATGCGGCGCCTATACCAGGAAGGATCGATAAAACGGCCATGATGGCGCCCCAGAAAACCGCTGCCTCGATTCCGGCCACTGCAAAGCCGAGACCACCGAGCGCGCCCTGGATGATGCCGATAATCAAGGTGCCTTTCACGGTCGCGCGACTGACCGACAGGCCGACCTGATACATTTTCTGTTTATCGGCTTTCGATAACGGTGCATAGCCCATAATCGTTTCGATCAACGCCGGGCCGCTGACAAGAAAGAAAAACATCGCGTACAACATTACGAACAAGTTTAAAAAGAACACGACTGTGCCTTGTGTCAGTTTACCCAGGCTCGTTGTCAGGTACACACCTGTCTTACCCGCGAACTCGGCAACCTTGGCGGTGATTTTCTCGCGGTAGGGACCGAGTTCATCCGCAAACGGTATCCAGCCCGGCATTTCGTGTTC
>CAMYKJ010000255.1 GCA_947258945.1 uncultured Ectothiorhodospiraceae bacterium | reverse complement strand
TGGCGGCGTCAGGAACGAGGTCTGCAGGTTGAGGGCGATCATGATGCCCAGCCACACCGGGTCAAAACCCATGGCCAGCAGGACCGGGCCGACAATGGGGACGACGACGAAGGTAATCTCGATAAAATCGAGCACAAAACCCAGCAGGAACATCAACAGCATGACCGCGATCATCGCGCCGATCCTGCCGCCCGGCAGCTCGTTGAGCAGGCTGGCGACGATTTCATCACCGCCCAGGCCGCGGAAGACGAGCGAAAAGACCGATGCACCGACCAGGATGAGGAACACCATGCTGGTCACGCGCGTGGTGCCTTCCATGACCTCGCGCAGGATGTGCAGCCGGCACTGCCCGCGAACAGCGGCCAGCAGTATGGCGCCGACGGCGCCGACCGCGGCCGCCTCGGTTGGCGTTGCCCGGCCCGTGAGTATTGACCCGAGTACGGCGACAATCAGCAGCACCGGCGGAGATAGACGATGTAGAGCAGGACCAGTAACACGCCGGGCACAAGTGCACCGGTAAACAGATCGCCGACCGACACCGTCTCCGGCGAGAAGATGCCCATATCGAGTTGTGCCTGCTGATAGGCAGACGACAGCACGTCGCCGAGCAACACCAGCACGATCGAGGGCGGGATGATCTGTCCCAGTGTGCCGGATGCGCAGATAATGCCGGTCGCGATCCGCGGATCGTAGTCGCGCCTCAACATGGTCGGCAGCGACAGCAGGCCCATGGTGACGACTGTCGCACCGACGATGCCGGTGCTCGCGGCCAGCAGCATGCCGACCAGCGCGACCGAATAACCCAGACCGCCGCGCAGGCGCCCGAACAGTTCGGCCATGGTGTCGAGCAGGTTCTCGGCCACGCGCGAGCGTTCCAGCATGATGCCCATGAACACGAACAGCGGTACCGCGATCAGCGTGGTGTTGGTCATGATGCCGTACAGGCGGCTCGGTAATGCCTGCAGAAAGGTGATGTCGAAGAAGCCGATCAGCTCGCCCGCGAAGGCGAACAGCAGCGCCGTGCCGGCGAGCGTCAGCGCGACCGGATAGCCGGCCATCAATACCACGCAGACGATGAAAAACAGCAGCAGCGGCAACAGCGCGTGCACCGCTACAGCTCCCGATCAGGGCCGGAATCCGCATCTTCCGGCATGCCGTGTCCGCCGATCACCAGCAGGCTGCGCAACGCGACCGCACAGCCCTGCAGAAACAGCAGGCAGGCCATCAGCGGGATAACGGTCTTCAGCAGGTAGACGCCGTCGATTCCGCCGGCCTCGCGCGAACCCTCGTGGATCGACCAGGACGCACCGACGTAGTCGAGGCTGCTGGCGAAGATGAAAATGCAGACCGGCATGAGCAACAGCACGGTACCCGCGAGGTTGATCCAGGCGCGCATGCGCGGCGTGCGTTGCGCGTAGAAGATATCGACGCGCACGTGGCCGTCGTGTTTCAGTGTGTACGCCGCGCCCAGCATGAAGACCACGGCATGCAGGTAGGTGACGGATTCCTGCAGGGCAATCGAGCCGATGTCGAACAGGTAACGCAGGACCACGACGGCCAGGGTGACCAGCACCATCGCCAGTGTCAGCCAGGACACCGCACGGCCGGTTGACTCGGCGATGCCGTCCAGCAGGCCGGCGATCTTTCGCATACGGTGCACCGTGTCCACGCCAGGCATGCGTCCCCGTCAGCCTGCCAGCGGCAGCGGGTCCGTACGGTTCTGCCGCACGTACAGGATGCGGCGAAAGGGGTTCGGGTCCTTCCGGTGGGTGATCTCGCCCGGGCGCGGGAAGTGCCAGTCATGCAGTCGCGACAGCCAGAAACGCAGGGCCGCGGCGCGCACCACGACCGGCCAGGCGGCATTTTCCTCCGCTGTGATGTGGCGGACTTCGTGGTAGGCGCCGACCAGTGCACGCATGCGGCTGTCGACGAAGGCGCCGTCCGCCTCGATGCACCAGTCGTTGGCGGCCACGGCAATGTCATACAGCCAGGCGCCGTCACAGGCATAGTAGAAATCGATAATGCCGGTCAGCCGGTCGCCGCTCCACAATGCGTTGTCGCGAAACAGGTCGGCATGGATGACACCCCCCGGCAGGTTGTCGAAGCGGTTGGCGCACTGGAAGTCCATCTCGGCACGCAGGTGTTCCGTGTCTGCGGGCGGGACATGCGCGAGCAGCTTCCCGGCTGTCTGCATGCGCCAGTCATGCCCGCGTCCGTTCGCACGCCGGCCGCCAAAGCTGCTGCCGGCCAGGTGCATGCGTGCCAGTGTCGCACCCAGCGTGGCGCACTGGCTGTCCGTGGGATGATCGAGGCTGGTGCCCGCGAGGCGCTCGACCAGCGCCGCCGGCCGGTCGTTGAGCATGCGCAGGTAATGGCCGTCATTGTCGGCGATCGGGTGGGCACTGGGAATGCCGTGCTCTGCCATGTGTGCCATCAGGTCGAGGAAATAACCCATCTCCTCGAAGGTGTGCGTCTCGAACAGGGTAAGCACCGTTTCCTGCCGGTCAGTGGTGACGAAGTAATTGGTGTTTTCGATGCCGTCGCTGATGCCTTCGTTCACCGACGGAATAGTTGCGCAGGAATGCAACGAGCTCGTCACGCCCGACCGGGGTAAAGACAGACATGCTCAGGCAATGCGGCCGGTGGTGCGACCGCCTACCACCTGAAGATCATCCAGCTCGGTACCACCAGGCCCGGATCAAGTTCGCTGCGGCGCACATTCAGCGAGCCGTCACCGGTTGTGTCAATCAGGTAATAGGGCGGTCCGACAACCGGCACGATCTTTATCATGTACAGCTGGCCGTTCATGCGATACTCGGTCACGAGGGCGTCGTCGCGCTTGATGATGCTGACTTCCGGTTCCAGTTCATCATCGACACCGGTAGTGGATGGCACCCTGTCCGGCGGTTCGGGCGCCTGTTCTGTTTGCGGCGGGGGCTCTGCGTGCACACTGAATGTCAGTACGGCAACAAGAATAAACAGTCGTTTCATGGTTACAACTCCAGCAGTTTCTCCTGCTCCTGTGCGGAGGGCTCGAAGCCTTTGTGTTCATAATAGTCAAAGATGGCGTCGACCACCTCGCGTGGTTCGTTCTTCACCTGGAACAGGTCGAGGTCCTCGGCGGAGATGGTGCCCGCGGTGACCAGCCTGTCGCGGAACCAGTCGATCAGGCCTTGCCAGAAATCGCTGCCGACCAGGATGATCGGAATGCGGCGCGTCTTCCCCGTCTGTACCA
>CAMYKJ010000254.1 GCA_947258945.1 uncultured Ectothiorhodospiraceae bacterium | reverse complement strand
CACGCCGGGCTCGATGAAGTAGCCCAGTCCGCCGACACCCAGCAGGTCACTGATGAAGGCATAGCGTTCACCGTCCCAGGCAAACAGTACCGGGCAGCTGGACAGCTGCCGCTCGGTCTCATTGATGCGGTGCAGCTGGCCGGCTGCCAGGTCGAGCTCCGTCTGGTACACGCCGTCCGACCAGGTCAGCGAGACAAAATCGAGCTGCCGGGCACCGCCCAGACCGGCCACCACCGGCTGCAGACCCTGGCCAGGTGCCGAATGACGCCGCCAGTTATCGGTCAGGATCCAGCGGCTGCCACTGCGCAGGGCCAGCCGGGTGCCGATGCCCGAGGCATTGGAGCGCATGGTGGCGGCGTTATCGTCCTGCCCCGAAGGCGCGATGCCGATAAAGGCATGCCGGCCCTCCCCTGCCGGTGACAGTCGCAGTGCATTGTCCGCCTGCAGCACGGCCACCGCGGGCCCGCGCCCGACATCAATCACCACGGCGGCCCACGCCAGCACGGCCAGGTCACCGGGGAACCGGTACAACGGTGCCAGCGTGTCACCCTGCACTGTGTACACACCGAGGCCCTCGCCGCCTGCCAGCAGGAGTTCGCCGTGACCGTCGCCGTCGACATCGCGCAGCTCGAGCTGCGGGTGTTCGGCAGCCGGCAGCTTGCCGATGACGGTCTTCTGCCAGGGACCGCCGTTGTCGATCCGCCAGCGCATGACGCTGCCATTTGCGTCCAGCGCATACAGTTCCGGGTAGCCGTCGGCGTCATTATCCGCGCTGATCACCGCATCCATGGGTGTATTGAGGAACGCCTGCTGCCCGGCGGCCGGGGTGTAATTCCAGCCCAGCTCGTTGATAAACACGGCGTGCGGGGGTGCGGCCTTCAGCGTGACGATGTCGGTATCACGGTCGTTATCGATATCCAGCAGCAGCACCTGGCGCGTGGCGGACCGTCCGCCGTCCAGACCGCGCTCGGCGGCAAGCGGCCGAAAGCTGCCATCGAGGTTGTTGTTGAGCAGTTCGTCGGGGCCGTCGCTGTTGGCCAAGAACAGATCCAGATCGCCATCGTGGTCGGCATCGAACAGGGCACCGTCGACGGTATTGAATGTCCCGTTGCCGGTCTGCGTTGCCGTGCTGACATCCTGCCAGTTGCCGCCGTCCGCGTGTTGCCACAACTGGTTGGGGCCGCGCCGGCACAGGTAGACATCGGTGTGGCCGTCATTGTCAAAATCACCCCACAGGGCCGTGTTCACGGCCGGCACGGCGGCCAGCGGATGGTCCCCGGCCACCGCGAAGGTCCCGTCGTCCTGGCCCAGCAGGACGGTGTTGTATGCATCGGCCTCACCGGCGCGCCCGGCGACAAACAGATCGAGGCGGCCGTCTTCATCGATGTCGGCGACGGTCAGGTTCGGCCTGCCGGCCTGTACATCGCCGGCGGGTGGCAGCAGGGGCAACGGAACGCCGGGTTCGGCAAACAGCGGGCCGGCGGGACGCTGCTCGACCGGCTGCACGGTGGCGCCTGCCATGCCAGCCTCGCATTTCGGTCCCATGCGGGTGTACTTGAACTCGACCAGCTGTGCCCGTGGATTGCTGGCCAGCTGCTGATAGAGGGTGATGTGGCGACGGGCCTCATCGGGCTGGCCCTGCTGGCGATACAGCTGCGCCAGCGCGTAATAGGCGCTGCGCAGGTAGGGATCGGCATCCAGGGCACGCCGGTACCAGTCCAGCGCGGCGGTAGTTTCACCGCGTTGCTGAAACGACTGTGCCAGAAAGTAGGCAGCATAGGGATCGTGCGGGTCGGCCGCCAGCACTGCCTGCAGATGCTCTGTGGCACGCGCCAGTTCACCGCGACGGAATTCCAGCAAACCGGCACAGTAACGGACACGCGCTTCGTCGGGATATTCGGCCGCCAGGGCATCGAGGCGACGCAGGGCATCCGCCTCGTCACCGTCCAGCTGACGATTCATCTGCGCAATGGCGTGGTTGACCCGGAATGCGAGCTGCTGCGGATACTGTGTAATGACAGCTGACGATTCATCTGCGCAATGGCGTGGTTGACGCGGAATGCGAGCTGCTGCGGATACTGTGTAATGAGCTGCCGGAAGATTTGCAGGGCAGCATCGTAGTCGTACCGCCCCATCAGGCCGACGCCGCGGTTGTTGAGCGCGATGGCCTGCGCATCCGGGGATGCCAGCCCGTCCGGTTGTCCTGGCCGGTCACACGCGGCCAGGGCTGGCAGCAGGCAGCAGACCAGCAGCCAGCGCCGTAAGTATAAACAGGTTTCAGAGCACATTTCCTGTCTATACTAGTTACAAATGTACTCTGACACCATAATCATGCTTGACTTGTATCAACGATAAAGTATTTAGTATGGATTCCGGGCGTTAAATAAATATAAAGGGGGGGCATAGCCCATGGTTCTGGACAAGACTCTAGTCATTGCGATGTTCGTTCTATTCATTGGAGTGAGTGTATTTGTATTTATCACCTGGTCAAACACCCGGGCTGCCCGCAAACACATGGATAGTATTCTGCAGCAACAGCAACTGGTAAGGACGCACCCTGATGCGCATCGCCTGTCCGAGGCGGTGCATTTACTGCGTCCGTCGGTACGTCTGGGTTTTGATTACACCATCAGGCAG
>CAMYKJ010000253.1 GCA_947258945.1 uncultured Ectothiorhodospiraceae bacterium | reverse complement strand
GCCTATCCGTTGAGCGGCGTGCAGGAGATCGACCGGTATACCTACCGCATCAAGCTGCACGGCAAGTACCCGCAACTGCTGTACTGGCTGGCCATGCCGTTTTTCGGTCCGGTACCGGCGGAAGCGGACGCCTTTTATTCCCAGCCGGGCATGAAAGAACGCAATATCACACTGGACTGGTACCCGGTGGGCACCGGGCCCTACATGCTGACGGTCAACAACCCGAACCGGCAGATGGTGCTCGAGCGCAATCCGAATTTCCATGGCGAAAGCTATCCGTCGACAGGCGAGCCCGGCGACCGGGAGGCCGGACTGCTGAATGATGCCGGCAGGCCCCTGCCGTTTATCGATCGCATCGTGTTCAGCCTGGAGAAGGAGGACATCCCCTACTGGAACAAGTTTCTGCAGGGCTATTACGACTCCTCGGGCATCTCCTCGGACAGTTTCGACCAGGCCGTCAGCATCGGCGCCGGCGGCGAGGTCAGCCTGACCGATGCCATGCGCGAGCAGGGCATCCGCCTCAACACCGCCGTCTCGACCTCGATCTTCTATACCGGCTTCAACATGCTGGACCCGGTGGTCGGCGGGTATTCCGAGCGTGCGCGCAAGTTGCGGCAGGCCATTTCGATTGCCATCGATTTCGAGGAGAACATCTCCATCTTCCAGAACGGGCGCGGCATCCCCGCTCAGGGGCCGATACCGCCGGGAATCTTCGGTTACGTGGAGGGCAATGCCGGCATCAATCCCTATGTCTATGACACAACGCCCAGGGGGCCGCGCCGCAAGCCGATCGAGACGGCACGCCGCTTGCTGGCCGAAGCGGGCTATCCGCAAGGGCGCGACATCGAGACCGGCAAGCCGCTGGTGCTGTATTTCGACACGGCCTCGACCGGACCGGATGCCAAGGCGCGCCTGGACTGGCTGACCAAGCAGTTTGCCAAACTGGACCTGCAGCTGGTGATCCGCGGTACCGAATACAATCGCTTCCAGGACAAGATGCTCAAGGGCACGGCGCAGATTTTCCAGTGGGGGTGGAATGCCGATTACCCTGATCCGGAAAACTTTCTGTTTCTGCTGTACGGACCGAACAGCAAGGTCGGCCTGAACGGGGAGAATGCGGCCAACTACCGCAACGACGAGTTCGACCGCCTGTTTGACCGGATGAAAAACATGGACAACGGGCCGCAGCGCGCCGAACTGATCAATGAAATGATCGACATCGCGCGCCACGATGCACCCTGGGTGTGGGGCATCATTCCCAAGCAATTCTCGCTGCATCACAGCTGGTACCTGAACTCGAAGCCAAATCTCATGGCCAACAACTCGCTCAAGTACCGCCGCATCGACCCGCAGCAGCGACTGGCGAAACAGGCCGAGTGGAACCGGCCGGTGCTGTGGCCCGTGATCGCACTGTTATTGCTGGTCCTGCTGGTGATACTGCCGGCCTTTTTCGCCTTTCGCCGGCAGCAGCGCATGTCGGCGTTCGGGGCAACCCGCTGATGTTTGCCTATATCATCAGGCGCGTGGCCTATGCCATCCCGATCCTCATCGGGGTCAACGTGCTGACCTTCTACCTGTTTTTCGTGGTGAACTCGCCCGACGACATGGCGCGCATGCATCTTGGCCAGAAACGCGTGACGCCCGAGGCCATCGAAAAGTGGAAGGCCAGTCACGGCTATGACAAGCCATTGCTGATTAACCGTGACGCCGGCGGGTCGCAGCGCTTTACCGAGACGATTTTCTTCGACAAGTCGGTACGGCTGTTCGCATTCGATTTCGGTTATTCGGACGAAGGGCGCGATATCGGGCACGATATACGGCAGCGCATGCTGCCCAGCCTGGCCATCGCGGTACCCGCCCTGCTGCTCGGTCTGCTGGTCAATATTACCTTCGCCCTGCTGATGGCGTTTTTCCGTGGCACCTATGTCGATGTGTCCGGCGTCATCCTGTGCGTCATCCTGATGTCTATTTCCGGGATGTTCTACATCATCGGCGGGCAGTATCTGCTCGCCAAGCTGTTCCGCCTGATGCCCATATCCGGGTATGACGTCGGACCCGACATGGTCCGCTACCTGGTGCTGCCCGTGGTGATCGGTGTGGTCAGCGGTATCGGTTCGGGATCACGCTGGTACCGGACCTTCTTCCTCGAGGAGGCCGGCAAGGACTACGTGCGCACGGCGCGTGCCAAGGGACTGTCCGAGTCGCTG
>CAMYKJ010000252.1 GCA_947258945.1 uncultured Ectothiorhodospiraceae bacterium | reverse complement strand
TTCGCCGCCGAGGATGACATAGAGATAACCCTGAAGATCGCCTGTCGCAGGTATCCTGGCGGCGGAAAACACCTTGGTACGCGTATGGTCGCGAGGATCATCGCCGGACAGTGGAAACACGGGGGCACCCGACAGAAATTGCCGGACCGGCTCCAGGTCGACCCGGGTTCGCTTGATTCGCTCATCCGGCGCAGCATGACCGATAACATGCCCGTCCCGGTCAAGCAGGTAGAGTTCGATGCTCGGGTTGTGCACCATCAGCATATGAAATAAATGCTCGAGCGCATCATGGTTGATGATGTTATCGCTGATCAGCGGCTGTTCATCGACAATATGCGCGGCCAGCTCGGTATTGAGTTTTTGCGCGATCTCCTGCTGATACATTTCATTGCTGATGCGCATCATGTGCACGATAAACAGGCCGAACAACACCAGCAGCACGAACAGCGTTACGGCGAGCTTGTTGTAGAGCGTCATCTGGTTCAGTTCACGCGGACGTTATTCGCCGGCTCGGCAAACCGGTAGCCGACACCCCAGACAGTAAGGACATACTGCGGGCTGGACGGGTCATATTCTATCTTGGCGCGCAGGCGGTTGATGTGGGAATTGACCGTATGCTCGTAACCCTCGTGACCGTAACCCCATACGTAATCGAGCAGCTGCCCGCGCGTAAACACCCGCCCGGGGTGGCTTGCGAAGTGCCACAGCAGGTCGAATTCGCGCGCCGTCAGGTCCACGGTCCTGTCGTTCAGGCGCACCGCGCGCGTGGCCGGGTCGATTTCCAGTTCGCCGAGCTTCAGTGCCTGCGGCGGGTCCATGTTTAAACGGTTGGTGCAGGAATCGACGCGACGCAACAGCGCTTTGACCCGGGCGAGGCGACCAGTTCCCGGATGCTGAACGGCTTGCTGATGTAGTCATCGGCGCCGATCTCGAGACCCAGCACGCGATCGAGTTCCGAGCTGCGTGCGGTCAGCATCATGACCGGCGTGTAGTCGTCACTGTTGCGAATGGCGCGGCATATTTCCATCCCGTCGATGTCGGGCAGCATCAGGTCCAGGATGACGAGGTCAAAAGTTTGCTGCAGTGCTCTCTGCAGGCCTTCGTTTCCACCGGCGGCGTGCGTTACACGCATGCCGGTATCGCCGAGGTGGAGCATCACCAGGTGAGCGATCTCCTTGTTGTCCTCGACCAGCAATATTTCTCTCTGCACAGTCCGCATAATCTGCAAGTTGTTGTTATCAGGCAGAGTAGCCTGTAATTATCACGTGGTGATCACGCCGGTTGCGACGATGAGGCCACTACACAGCAATTATTGACAGTGCAGCAAGGCCGCGGGTTCCGTCTGGCAGATTCAGAAAGAACGGGATTGTGAGGTTTCCGATCTGATCGGCAGTGCCAGGCTCAGCAGACCCGCCATGAGGATGAAGGCCACCGACCACCACAGGCAGCCGGTCAGGCCGTGGGTCTGGTAGACCAGGCCGGACAGCACCGTGCCGGTGAGGCGGCCGCCGGCGTTGGCCATGTAGTAGAAGCCGACGTTCATGGCGACCCGGTCACTGTCGGAGTAGTCGAGGATCAGGAAGGAATGCACGGCGGAATTGATGGCAAACACGATGCCGAACAGTGCAAGGCCGATGACCAGGGACAGGGCCGGGTCGAGGCCCTGCTGCAGCGCAATGGCAATACCCGCCGGCATGACGGCCAGCAGCATGACCCACAGGCGGGCCGTGCCGCCGTCCGGTCCGTGTGCGTGATGTGAACGACGCAGCAGGCGCGGCGCGCTGGCCTGCACGAGTCCGTAGCCGATGATCCACAGTGCCAGGAAGCCGCCCACCTGCGTATGCGTCCAGCCGAGCACACTGCTCAGGAATACCGGCAGGCCCACCACGAACCAGACATCGCGCGAGCCGAACAGGAAAAACCGCGCGGCCGACAGCCAGTTGATCGGACGGCTCTTGGAAAAAACGGAGGTGAATTTCGGCTTCGCCTTCGACTTGCCGAGCTCGTGCGGCAGCAGCAGCACGGTCACGGCGAGCACCAGGAACAGTCCGCCGGCGAGAATATACAGCGCATTGCGAAAACCGGTCGTTGCCAGCAGGGCCGCGCCGATGAAAAAGCCGGCGCCCTTGAGCGAGTTCTTCGAACCGGTCAGGATGGCAACCCAGCGGAACAGCTGCGAACCGGCATCTTCCGGCAGCATCAGCTTGACGCTGGCCTTGGCGCTCATCTTGTTCAGGTCCTTGGCGATGCCGGACAGTGCCTGGGCAGTCATGACATAGGGCACCGACAGCCACGCGTCCGGCACCGTCAGCATCAGCAGGGCCATGACCTGCAGTGCCATGCCGGCGTGCATGGTGAGGTTCAAACCGATGCGCGAGCCGATCCAGCCGCCGACCAGGTTGGTCACTACGCCGAAGAACTCGTAGAACAGGAACAGGAAGGCGATTTCCAGCGGTGAGTAGCCGAGTGAATGGAAATACAGCACCACCAGCATGCGGATGGCGCCGTCGGTAATGGTAAACGCCCAGTAACCGGCGGTGACCACCAGGTAGTTGCGCAGATCCTTGACTGATTCTGCCATGTCAGGACTGGAGACTGGTGGCCACCGTGCGTGTCAGTTCCGCCAGCCGCTGTGCGTAGCCGAACTCGTTGTCGTACCAGGCCAGCAGCTTCACCAGCGTGTCGTCGATCACCATGGTGGACGGCGCATCGACGATCGAGGAACGCGGGTCGTTGAGATAGTCGACCGAAACCAGCGGCCGTTCCTCGTAACCGAGTATGCCGGCCAGCGGACCGTCGGCAGCGGCCTTCAGCAGGGCATTCACTTCCGCTGCCGTCGTGGCACGCTCCGCCTCGAACACGAAGTCGGTCAGCGAGGCATTCAGCAGCGGCACGCGCACCGCGAGCCCGTTGAGCTTGGCGCGCCCGGCGCAGGTCCTTGTGCCCGCGGTCGACGATGGTCTGCGTATTGGTGATGTCATGGATGGTGGTCATGGTGCCGTGGCGGATGCCGATCCCCTCGTGCATGACCTTGACCACCGGCGCGAGACAGTTGGTGGTACAGGAGGCCGCCGTGACGATGTCGTGCGTGTTCGCATCGTACAGGTCGTCGTTGATGCCGACCACGATATTGAGGGCGCCGTTGACCGGCGCGGCGACCACCACCTTTTTCACGCCTTGGTCAAAGTAGGCCTGCAGGGACTCCGGGGTGCGAAACCGGCCGGACGACTCGATTACCAGTTCGACACCCTGCGCCGCCCAGTCGACCGCACCGGGTGTGTCGTGCTGCGAATAGCTCATGTCAGTCCCGTCGACCGTTACCCGGTTATCGCCGGCGGACGCCTCCCGCCCCCAGCGGCCATGCACGGAATCGAAATTCAGCAGGTGTGCGGCGCATTCCGCGTTACCCGCAATCTCGTTCAGGTGCACGAACTCCAGTTCATCAGAGCCCCACGCGGCACGCAGCGCGAGCCGGCCCATGCGGCCGAAGCCGTTGATGGCGGTGCGGACGGCCTCCTTTATCCAGTACTTGTCCGAGCGGGCATAGCAGCAGGTGGCGTCTTTTTGTTCGCGGCCCCCGATACCGGCCTGTTGCAGGCGTGCCTGAATCGACTGCAGTTCAGCGTCGCTGTCCGCCTGCAGGCCGACATGGTCGAGCCCGGTGCGCACCCCGTGTGTCGAAATGGCGAAATTGACGGCGGGGTCGGCAAGCTCCCACTTGGCGTAGTCCTGTTCGCTGACCGTGGGCGCATGGTCAAACAGGGCAGTGTAGAAGCGGACGTTTTCTTCGATAGTATCGACGGCAATGTGTACGTGCAGGCGGCTCATAACAGTTCTCCGTAATCAGGGTGTCATGCGCAGCAGGTTGCCGCGGGACGGTTGGGCATGGCAGTGAGGACCTGCCGGTCCTCGATGAAGGGCTGCCTGTCACGGTTGCCGGCCAGCGTTTGCTGCAGGATGGATTGTGCCCAGTCGGGCAGTGACGGATTGAGGCGATAGTACATCCACTGGCCCGCACGGTATGACAGCAGCAGGCTGGATTCGCGCAGGTGCGCCAGGTGGCGCGAGATCTTCGGTTGCGACAGTCCCAGCGCGTGGGTCAGCTCACAGACGCAGAGTTC
>CAMYKJ010000251.1:1602-3835 GCA_947258945.1 uncultured Ectothiorhodospiraceae bacterium | reverse complement strand
CAGAATCGGGGCATTTTTCAGCAGTGCACGTGCGATGGCCAGCCGCTGACGCTGCCCGCCCGAGAGGCGTGCACCGTTTTCGCCGACCAGTGTCTCCAGGCCGTCCGGCATGTTACGGATAAATTCCATGGCGTGTGCCGCTTCGGCGGCTGCAGTGATCGATTCGGTTGAAACATCCTGTGTTTCACCATAGGCGATATTGGCCGCCACGGTATCGTTGAACAGCACGATATCCTGGCTCACCAGTGCTATTTGCCGGCGCAGGTCGACAAGCCGGATGTCCTGCAGGTCAATAGCGTCAAGCAGTACCTGTCCGCTGTCGGGCTGGTAAAAGCGCGGCACCAGCGCGGCCAGGCTGGTCTTGCCGCTGCCGGATCTGCCGACCAGTGCAATGGTCTCGCCCGGCTGTATTTCGAGATCGACCGCCTCGAGTGCGGTTGCTTCGTCCTCCCCGTAGCGCAGGCTGACATTCCTGAATTCGATGTGCCCCCGGGCCCGTTCCAGGTGCCTGCTGCCGGTATCGGCTTCCGGGATTTCGCCGAGCAGTTCGAAGATGGATTCCGACGCCGCCAGGCCTCGCTGCAGCTGTTCGTTCATCCTGGTGAGGTGCTTGATTGGAGAAAATAGCAGTCCCATTGCGCCGAAGAAGGCGACGAAGGTGCCGACCGTGAATTGTTCGCCGAGAGACTGCGATGAGGCGATGTAAATAATGAACGCCAGTGCTATGACTGCGATAATTTGTACGATCGGCACATTGGCGGCCGAAGTGGCGATTATTTTCAGGTTCATGTGGCGCACGCGATTCGCTATGGAATCGAAACGTGTGTTTTCATATTGCTGGCCGCCGAACAGCTTGACGACGCGGTTGCCCTTGATGCTCTCCTCGATAATATGAGTCATATTGCCCATAGCGTTCTGCAACTGTGTGCTGAGCCGCCTGAGCCGCGCACTGAACAGCAGCACGACCAGCCCGATAGTTGGTACGATAATCAGAAAGACCAGTGACAACTTCCAGTTGATGTAGATCATCAGGGCAAGCAGACCGAGGACAGACACGCTGTCGCGGATCAGGATCAGCAGAACGTTGCTGGCGGCAGAGGTGACCTGTTCGACATTGAACGTGATCTTGGAGATTAGTGTACCGGTCGGATTTTCATCGAAATAGCGACTGGGTAGTATAAGCAGCCGGTTGAACATCTCGGAGCGCAGGTCCTTGATGACCTTGCCGGCCACCCAGTTGAGCCCCACGGTGCTTACGTAGCTGGAGGTACCGCGCACAACGAACAGCAGGATCAGCAGGACCGGCATCAGGCGGATGGTGCCCGGATCCTTCTCGATAAAGCTGCCATCGAGCAACGGCTGCATCAGTGCGGGGATGGCCGGCTCGGTCATGGCCAGTATCACCGTGCTGAGTATCGATACTGCGAACGCTTTCCAGTATGGCGCTACGTAGCGCAGCAATTGCAGATAGAGATCCTTGCTGTTTGTTGGTCGGTCCATTTAATAGCAGGCTTCGGGGTTGGCCGGGTCCGCCCGGCGGGCGGACATGGTCAGGGTGGACCCTGCTATAATGCCACACATTTCCGGTTGGGCGCCCGGCGATTCCGATGTGCAGGAGACAACAATGCCAAACCCAAATACTGCTGACAGGGCAGGCCAGGCTGGTCTGGTCGAGGCGAATGCCGAGAACCATTACGAGGTTACGCGCGCGGAACTGCCGCTGCACTGCCCGCTTGACGGCATGAGCCTGTGGAATTCACATCCGCGTGTTTACCTGTCGATCGAGGAGACCGGTAAGGCCAAGTGTCCCTATTGCGGTGCTGAATATACCCTCAAACTGTAATTTCATTCCTGACCACAGCCCATGGTAGCGAGCCGCTGCCCGGTAATTGCCTGGTGTTTTACTGATGGCAAGGCCGGCCATGAAAACCAGGTACAGGGATTGCTGACGGCACTGCGCAGGCATACCCCGGTCGAGGATTTCCCCATTCCCGCTGACGGCGACCGTTACCCGTTCTGGTCACTGTTGACCGGTCGCGATGCCGCTGGAGCGGGATTGCCTGATCCGGACCTGATCGTGGGCGCTGGTCGTGCCACTCACCTGCCCATGCTGGCCGCCCGCCGCGCGCGCGGCGGGCGCGTGATCGTGCTGATGAAGCCGGACCTCCCGCTGTCCTGGTTCGATCTGTGCATCATCCCCCGCCATGACAGGCCACGCCGGCTGCCAAATGTC
>CAMYKJ010000251.1:0-1405 GCA_947258945.1 uncultured Ectothiorhodospiraceae bacterium | reverse complement strand
CCCGGCTGGTTGCCGGAGCAGTTGGGTGTTGCCTCGGTCGTATGGGTCAGTAGCGACAGTGTTTCCATGGTGTACGAGGCACTGACCTCGGGTGCAGCGGTCGGTCTGCTGTCGGTCCCCTACCGCAAGCAGCATGACCGGCTGGCCGGTGGTCTGCGTGAGCTGCAGACGGCGGGCCTGGTGACGGCTTATGAGGACTGGCGTCGCGGACGTGTACTGCAGCACCCGCCTGAACCACTGGACGAGGCTGGCCGGTGTGCGCAGTGGATACTGGACGAATGGCTGGCGGACGACTAACCGTACTGCAGATCCTGCCCGCACTGGAAAGTGGCGGGGTCGAGCGTGGCACACTGGAGGTAGCGGGGGCGCTGGTGGAGGCAGGGCACCGTTCTATCGTGGTCTCTTCCGGCGGGCGGCTTGTGGACCAGCTCGTTGACAGTGGCGCGGAACACATCCGCATGCCGGTCGGGCGCAAGTCGCCCGCCACGCTGTTGCAGGTCCGGCCGTTGCGCCAGGTGCTGTTGAATGAGCAGGTCGACATCGTGCATGCGCGCTCCCGCATCCCCGCGTGGATCGCATGGCTGGCCTGGCGCGGGATGCCGGCCGAACAGCGGCCCCGATTTGTCACGACGGTGCATGGGCTCTATTCGGTCAACCGGTACAGCGCCATCATGATGCGGGGTGAGCGCATCATTGCCGTATCCGACACGGCGCGCAAGTACATTCTCGACAATTACCCTGCCGTTGATCCCGGACGCGTCGTTACGATATATCGTGGAGTGGATCCGGGTGAATTTCCGTATAACTTTCGACCGGATGAAGTATGGCGTGAATCCTGGTACAGCAAATATCCATTCTTGCGGAACCGCAAGGTGCTGACACTGCCGGGCAGGCTGACGCGCCTGAAGGGGCACGAGGACTTTATTCGCCTGATTGCCGTGCTGGTGGCAGGCGGCCTGGATGTCCATGGCCTGATCGTCGGTTACCTCGATCCAAAGCGCAAGAAATACATCGACGAGTTATACAAACTGATCGCTGACAGTTCACTTGAAGACAGAATAACCTTTACCGGGCAGCAGTCGGATATGAAAAATATCTATGCATGTTCGAATGTTGTAATGTCATTGTCCTCGAAACCTGAATCATTCGGGCGTACCGTGGCCGAGACATTGTCTCTGGGTGTGCCGGTCGTGGGTTACGGGCATGGCGGTGTGGGGGAGATCCTGGGCAGATATTTTCCTGCCGGTAGTGTTTCGACCGGCGATACAGGCATGTTGGCGGAAAAGATCACGCGCATACTGGACGGTCCTGCACGAATAACCAGGCAGGAAATATTTACCCGGCAGGCGATGCTGGAGCAGTTGCTGCAGCTTTATCAGGAGCAGGCACCATCGCACCAGCAATG
>CAMYKJ010000250.1 GCA_947258945.1 uncultured Ectothiorhodospiraceae bacterium | reverse complement strand
GACGAGCCCACGTCCGGGCTCGACCCGACCAGCGCCGGCGCCTTCGATGAGCTGGTGGTGAAACTGAAGGATATGCTCGGCCTGACCGTATTGATGGTGACGCACGATCTCGATTCGCTGTGGACAGTGGCGGACCGTGTGGCCGTGCTGGGAGATGGTAAACTGCAGGGTGTCGACTCGATGGAAGCACTGTCGAGGTCCACGCAACCGCATATCCGGGAGTATTTCGAAGGTCCGCGCGCCCGGCGCGTACGGGAGTAGCAATGACGAGCAGGTTCAATTATGCAATGGTCGGTCTGTTTGTGCTGGTGTTCGGTGCGGCCTGGCTGGCAATCAGCCTGTGGCTGACACTGGGTGACTATTCCACGCAGTACACCACGTACCGGGTCTACATCGACGAGTCGGTGTCCGGGCTGTACCGGGATGCGCCGGTCAAGTACCGTGGTGTGGATGTCGGCAAGGTGTCTGAGATCGACCTGAATCCGGACGTGCCGGACCAGGTGCAGTTGACGCTGGCCCTGAAGTCTGACACGCCGATCCATGAAGATACCCTGGCTGAACTCTCGGTACAGGGACTGACCGGCATCGCCTCCCTGGAACTCAAGGGGGGGACGCTGGATTCACCCATACTGACTGCGGAGGAAGGGGAGGAATACCCGGTGATCCCCTCGGCGCCATCGTTTTTCGCACGCCTCGACACATCGGCCACCGAACTGATCGCGAATCTCAACGCGCTGACCAAGAGCTTGGCCAGGCTGCTGGACGAGGACGGGCGGACTTCGCTGCGCGAGATCCTTGCCAACCTCAATACCATAACCGCCGCAATTGCCCGGCGTGACGACGAGCTGGAGCAGACGATCGTCAGTGCCTCGCGGATGATGGAAAGCGGTGCCGAGGCAGCAGAACAGTTCAAGCCGTTGCTGGCACAGGTCGGGGAGACGGCAAAATCGGTCGAGCTGATGGCGGATAATATCGCCGAGGCCGGTGACAGCCTTGACCGGTACATCGACAGCAGCGGCTCGGGTGTGCAACAGTTCAGCCAGCAGACCCTGCCGGAGTTCGGCTCGCTGATCATGGAGCTGCGACAGCTGGCCAACACTTTGCAAAACATCGCAATTGCAGCCGCCCGGACCGGGAGAATAGCCCCGTGACTGCCCGCTTGCTGACGTTCATCGCCCTGGCGGCCTGCCTCGCGCTGTTATCGGGCTGCGCGGTGCTGCCCGGGTCGCAGCCGGTGCGCATCGACAAGTATGTGCTGGAATACAACCCGGTGGAATCCGCGCCCGGCAGCCAAAGTGAACTGCCGGTGATGATTATTACCGTGCCGCGGGCGCACGGCGGCTATGACACCTCGCGAATTGCCTACCGTGAACAGCAGTTCGGCCTGCGCTATTACTCGAAGAGTCGCTGGGCCGATACGCCCGCACGGATGCTGGCGCCGCTGCTGGCCGAGGCGATGAACGATACCGGCGTGTTCCGGGCCCTGTCCGTATCACCGGGCTCGCTGTCTGCGCGCTATCGTCTGGACAGCGAGCTGATCCATTTTTACCAGGACTTTACTGTACAGCCGAGCGAGGTACGTATCATGTTGCGTGCCCAGCTGGTCAGCGTGATCGACAATCAGGTGCTGGCCTCCCGGTTGTTCGATGTCAGGGAGGCGGCGTCGAGCGAGGATGCCTACGGCGGTGTACAGGCGGCAAACCGTGCCAGCGGACGCCTGCTGTAGTCGCCGGCCATGCTTGCGGATATCCACGTGGTGCTGAGTCACACCAGCCACCCCGGCAATATCGGTGCGGCCGCGCGCGCCATGAAGACCATGGCGCTGTCCAGCCTGTCCCTGGTCAACCCGCAACATTTTCCGCATGCCGATGCCACGGCACGGGCATCGGGCGCCGATGATATTCTCGCGCAGGCGCGTGTCTTCGACGATATCGATGCGGCCCTGGCGGACTGTCAGCTGGTGATTGGCGCCAGTGCGCGCACCCGCAGTATTCCATGTCCGGTGATCAGCCCCGCGGAATGTGCACGCCAGGCCTGCGCTGCCGCCAGGACGGGCCGGGTGGCCATCCTGTTCGGCTGCGAACAGTCCGGCCTGAGCAACGCCGAGATCGATCGTTGCCACAAGCTCGTGCAGATCCCCGGCAACCCGGACTACAGTTCCCTCAACCTGGCGGCGGCGGTACAGATCATCTGTTACGAACTCTACGTTGCCGCAAGCGCCGGCGACGATGCCGTCAATGTCCCGGAGCATACGATGGTGACCGCCGACGAGATGGAGCGTTTCTACCGTCACCTGGAACAGACACTGGTGGAGCTCGACTTCCTCGATCCGGCCAACCCGCGCCAGTTGATGCGCAGGCTGCGTCGCCTGTACAACCGTGCACGACTGGATGAAAACGAGGTGAACATCCTGCGCGGCATGCTGTCGGCAGCGCAGGATGCTGTTAAACAGCAGAGTTGATGCGGTATTACTATCAACCCGTGACGTGCTGACATACACTATTTAGTGAATTCGTGGTCATGACAGGCAGGGGCGCAAGACACAATGTTTGAAAGGATCCGGGAAGATATCGGTTGTGTATTCGAGCGAGATCCGGCTGCACGCAATGCGTTCGATGTGCTGACAACCTATCCCGGTATCCATGCCGTACTCATGCACCGGTGGAGTCACTGGCTGTGGACGCACGGATTGAAATGGCTCGCCCGCGTGTTTTCCAATATTGCCCGCCTGTACACGGGGATCGAGATCCATCCGGGTGCGACCATCGGTCGCCGGTTCTTTATCGATCACGGCATGGGTGTGGTCATCGGCGAAACGACCGAGATCGGCGATGACTGCACGCTGTATCACGGTGTCACCCTGGGTGGTACCAGCTGGGACAAGGGCAAGCGTCACCCGACGCTGCGCAACAATGTCGTCATCGGCGCCGGTGCCAAGGTGCTCGGTCCGATCGTGATCGAGGACGACGTACGCATCGGATCGAATGCGGTCGTGCTGAAGAGCGTTACCCGGGGCATGTCGGTCGTCGGGGTGCCCGGCCGGCTGGTCAGACCACCGGGTGAACGCGATGCACGACGCCAGGCGATCGCGAGGAAGCTGGGTTTCGATGCCTACGGCGCGACCAGCGACATGCCGGACCCGGTGGCCAATGCGGTCAATGGAATCCTCGACCATATTCACGTCATGGACTGGGGCCCTGCACACTGCAACATGTCGACGACAAGGAAATCGACCCGGCCGTCGAGGCGGCCGACGAAGCGGACCAGCAGCAGGGTGGTTCCTGAATGAAGGGCAGGGAGTGATGCCGCAATGAAACTGACCAGCAAAGGGCGCTATGCCGTGACGGCTATTCTGGATCTTGCCTTCCATGCCAGGTCGGGACCGGTGCCGCTGCCGCTTATTGCCAGGCGCCAGGATATTTCGCTGTCCTACCTGGAGCAGTTGTTCACACGCCTGCGCAAAACGGGGCTGGTCGAAAGCACGCGCGGACCAGGCGGCGGTTATATGCTTGGCAAGCCGGCCGCTGACATCACCGTGGCGAATATCATCGCCGCCGTGGACGAGCGAGTGGACAACACCCGGTGCAGCGGGGCCAGTGATTGCCAGGATGGTGAGCAGTGCCTGACCCACGATTTGTGGGAGGACCTCGGCGACCGGATATTCGGCTTTCTCGGGGGAATCACCCTGCAGTACCTGCTCGAAGAGGACGGTATACGTCGTGTGGTGCAGCGCCAGGATGAACTGTCGGCGTCGAAGCTGACAGTGGCCCCACCCGGAGACTGATCCATTCACCCGGTGCCCGGGTGCCGGCAGCAGCCGGTTTTTCCTTCCCGGGCCGGAAATTCATGCGGTTTTGTGCAGTTTTGCGACCTGGCGCACACCGGAAAATGTCATGCGTCACGGATGTTTCCGGGACACTGCCGTTAAGATAATCAGCAACACGGCAAACATTACCGGAGACATGATGATGAACAAGGTACTGGGACTGGCATTTGTGATTTACCTTCTGGGTGATCCCAGCCTGAGCATGCTCGAGGGTCTGAGCTTCGAGTCAGACTACCTCGTAGCCATGATTGTAGCGCTGATAACGATCCCCTGGGTAACTGCACAAATCGACAACTGACCTCGAACCCGGCGGCCCCGACACCGCCGTTTGTGGAGTTACCCGACCCCCGCCGGCCCTGGTGCAAACCCGGGCCGGCATTTTATTTCCCGTGTCAAAATCAGGCATGAATTAAACAAGATCATTTCGCGCAAAGCAGCTAAGAAGACTAAATAACACCACAGAGCTCACAGAGGACACAGAGAATAAAAAAAGATGTCATTCCCGCCCCCGCCTTCGCGGGGACAGGCTCCGGCGGGAATCCAGCGGCAAATAAGCAAATGTCGGGAAATTTGTGCGGCTGCTACACATACATTGAACGATTATCCATGGTCAGCGGTAATTCACTTCAGTTGATTACTTCAGGACTGGATTCCCGCCTCCGCGGGAATGACAAGATTGTTGTTACACACCTCGGCGATATTAATATTTTTCTCTGTGTCCTCTGTGTCCTCTGTGAGCTCTGTGATGTTATTTTGATTTATTTGCGCGAGACAAGAATTCGCGGAGCGGTTCGCTCCTATAGCTCAGACTGTTTCACCCACACCAGTAACCGGTTATTCACCGGCATTTCGTGGTCGGCCTGCAGTGTCATGCCACAGGCCCTGGCCAGCGCGTCGAGATCCTCGAAGTTGCGTATGCCGCTGACGGGATCGCGGTCCTTCAGCCAGGCATCAAACTGTGCGTTGCTCGCGCTGGTGTAGGAGTTGTCGTAATTGAACGGTCCGTACAGGCACAGGCTGGCATCGTCCTGCAGTATCCGGCCGATACCTGCAAACATCGATTCGACCATCGGCCAGCTCATGATGTGGGTGGTGTTGGCGCTGAACACGCCGGCAAACAACCGGTCCACTGGCCATGTCCCGGCCGCTACGTCGAGTGTCAGTGGCGGCAGGACATTGTCCAGTCCGGCTGCGTCGATCCATGCCTGGATGCTGGCGTGACTCGACGGCAGGTCGCTGGTCTGCCATTGCAGGTGCGGCAGGTGCTGTGCAAAGTAGACGGCGTGCTGGCCGGTACCGCTGCCGATCTCCAGCACGTGGCGGGCGTTACGGAACACGTCCCTGATGATCGTCAGGATGGGATCGCGGTTCTGGTCGCAGGCATCGGAATACTGTTTCATGGCGAGCGTTCTACCGCTTGCAGCAGAAAAGCACAATGGGACCGGTACCCTCGCGGGCCGGTCCCGTGCTCATGTCAGTCTAGTTGACCGAGATCTTCCTGGGTTCCGGCTTTGCCTGTTTTGGAATGCCGATTTCCAGTACACCGTCAATGACCGTTGCACTGATGCTGTCGGAGTTTACCGTGTCCGGCAGCGTGAACTGGCGCAGAAAGTTGCCATGCA
>CAMYKJ010000249.1 GCA_947258945.1 uncultured Ectothiorhodospiraceae bacterium | reverse complement strand
CCGGACCCGCAGCGCACCCAGCGACTCGTTGACCACCCGGACCCGGTCGGCCCCGAAGAACACCAGGTCGCCGTCCTCGATTGCGGTGCGCTCGACGATGGCGCTGATGACATCGTCAGGCAGGAACTTCAGGATCGGCGATTGCAGGCCGTCGCGGCCGGCGGCCACCTCGTTGACCTTGATATAGGCCAGGCCCCTGGCACCGTACTTGCCGACATATTTCGTGTAGTCGTCGATCTCCTTGCGGCTGAGCCCGCCGCCGCCCGGTACGCGCAGCGCGGCCACGCGCCCGCCCGGGTCCTGCGCCGGCCCGGAAAAGACCTTGAACTCGACGTCCTGCATGACGTCGCCGAGGTCGACCAGTTCCAGCGGTATGCGCAGGTCCGGCCGGTCCGTACCGAAGCGCTGCATGGCCTCGGCATAGGACATATGCGGGAACGGGTCCGGCAGCGACACGCCGAGGATGTCACGGAACAGCTCGCGCACCATGGTTTCCGTGATCGACATGATCTGCCCTTCCGACATGAACGAGGTCTCGATATCCAGCTGGGTGAATTCCGGCTGACGGTCGGCGCGCAGGTCCTCGTCGCGGAAACAGCGCGCGATCTGGTAGTAGCGGTCCATGCCGCTCATCATCAACAACTGCTTGAACAGCTGCGGCGACTGCGGCAGGGCGAAGAATTCACCCGGGTGGGTGCGGCTCGGCACGAGATAGTCGCGCGCACCTTCCGGCGTCGAGCGCGTCAGCATCGGTGTTTCGACGTCGATGAAGCCCTGGTCATCGAGAAAGGTACGCATGGCATGGGTGATACGCGCGCGCAGCCGGATCCTTTCCTGCATCTCCGGCCTGCGCAGGTCGATGTAGCGGAAACGCAGTCGTGTCTCCTCGCCGATATCGGTGTCTTCCAGCTGGAACGGCGGCGTCTCGGCCGAGTTCAGCACGGTCAGTTCCAGGCCCAGCACCTCGACCTCGCCGGTTTTCATGTCCGGATTCTCCGTACCGGGCGGACGGCGGCGCACACGCCCCCTGACCTGCAGGACAAACTCGTTACGGATGCGCTCCGCCGTGGCGAAGGTCTCTTCCGTATCCGGGTCGAAGACCACCTGCAGCAGCCCCTTGTGATCGCGCAGGTCAACGAAGATCACGCCGCCATGATCGCGGCGGCGGTGTACCCAGCCGCACAGGGTCACGTGCTGGTCGAGATGGTCGGTGGTTACATCGCCGCAATAGAGGCTGCGCATAATTCAGTTTCCGGTTGCAGTTGGGATATCAGTGTCGGGGTCGGCCCGTCTGCCGGCAGGCCGGTCAGCCGGAGTCACCCGTTTTTTTCGGCTTCGAGGTACTGTCCGACGCCGCCTTCGCGTCAGAACCCTTGGCGGCCTTCTTGTCGCCCTGGTCAACATTTTTCTTGTTGCCGGTCTTGAAGTCGGTCTCGTACCAGCCGCCGCCCTTGAGGCGAAAGGCCGCCGCCGATACCAGTTTCTTCAGGGCCGGCTTGCCACAGGCCGGGCACTCGCTCAGCGGTGCGTCGCTGATGCGCTGCAGGGATTCGAAGACGTGTCCGCATTCTCCGCATTCATACTCGTAGATCGGCATACCGGAAATACCAGGCAGTGGGAAAAAGAGCGCATTATACAGGCCCGGCGCGCCATGATAACAGCCGTAACGGTACCGGTAGTGCGGATATTCTGTGACAATACGGCTGGTCATCCGCAATCGATCCCGTCCATGCACACACGTCCCACCCACATGCCCGGCACGGCCGGCAGCGACATCCGCACCCTGCGGGCGCTGGCGCCGTTCCTGTGGGACTACCGGGGCCGCGTGCTGCTGGCGCTGGCCTGCCTGGTGCTGGCCAAGGTGGCCAACGTGGGTATTCCGCTGGTGCTGAAGGACATCGTCGACCACCTGGATGTCGACGAGTCCTCCCTGCTGGTGCTGCCGCTCGCGCTGCTGCTCATGTACGGCTGCCTGCGGCTTGCCAGTTCGCTGTTCACCGAGCTGAGGGACGCGGTGTTCGCCAGGGTGCGGCACGGTGCGATGCGCAAGGTATCGCTGCGGGTGCTCGAACACCTGCACCGGCTGTCGTTGCGCTTCCACCTGGAGCGCAAGACCGGCGGGCTTTCGCGTGACATCGACCGTGGCACCCGCAGTGTCAGCTCACTGATGAACTACATGGTGTTCAGCATCCTGCCCACGCTGGTGGAGATCCTGATGATCGCCGGCATCCTGCTGACACGCTACGAAGTATGGTTCGCG
>CAMYKJ010000248.1 GCA_947258945.1 uncultured Ectothiorhodospiraceae bacterium | reverse complement strand
TTACAACCGAGGAGATACGTTCAATGAAAAAACTCCTGACTGCAACCCTGGTTCTCGGACTGTGCGGGGCATTCACGTTACCGGCAAATGCCTCACCCGAAGGGGACCTGAAGAAATTCAGGACCTATCATGAGAAGCGTTTCCCGAAAACGCCTTTCAACGATTTTGTCAATGGTGTGTATTCCATCGACCCGGCTTCACGTAGCCAGTGGGAAGAAATCGAGGAATTCCCGCCCTACGAACTGAACATCGAAAAGGGCAAGACGCTGTTCAACAAGCCGTTCGCCAATGGCAAGACCTACGGCAGCTGTTTCGAGAACGGCGGTATCGGTATTGCACACCGTTATCCGTTCTTCGATTCCAAATCCGGCAAGGTCATCACCCTGGAAGCGGCCATCAATACCTGCCGCGAGGCCAACGGTGAGAAGCCGCTGAAATGGAAGGTCAAGGATCTGGCCAACATCTCTGCCCACATGAAATACACCTCTCGCGGGAAGATCATCAACGTCGAGATCCCGAACGATCCACGCGCCGAGGCCATCTACGAGGAAGGCAAGCAGCAGTTCTATGCCAAGCGTGGCCAGAGGCCATCTACGAGGAAGGCAAGCAGCAGTTCTATGCCAAGCGTGGCCAGATGAACATGGCCTGCGCCGATTGCCACATCTACAACTCCGGCAACAAGATCCGTGCAGACATCCTCAGTCCGGCACTGGGTCAAGTCTCGCACTTCCCGGTGTATCGCTCCAAGTGGGGCGGCATCGGCACGCTGCATCGTCGCTACGGTGGCTGCAACAAGCAGGTGCGTGCCAAGCCGTACAAGGCACAGGGACCGGAGTACACGGCCCTGGAGTATTTCCATACCTACATGAGCAACGGTCTGGAAATGAACGGCCCCGGCGCCCGCAAGTAGACAGACGCAAACGCTGTATCGAAAAGCCCGGCTTCCGCCGGGCTTTTTTTGTCTGCTTTTTCTGCGCCTGCTGGACGTGCATATAAAAAATAACACGCTATTCCCGTGCAAGCAGCAAATCTTATTTGTTGTCATCCCCGCGGAGGCGGGGATCCAGTCCAAAACAATACTCGACTCCATGGGTATTGAATGTGATTGAATATCGAGCTGCGGGAGCGCGCCGTGTGCGTTGGTTAGATCAATTTATTGATTCGCGGCATTGCGAACGGCTGTTTCTACGGGCACAATCCGGGCCGGTCTCACCTCCTGCCTGTAAATCTTGCGATCTGCTCCTGCAGTTAACGACTTAATGCCTGTGTGAACGATTATTTACGCAGCAACGTTCAGGACTGGATTCCCGCCTTCGCGGGAATGACGGTGACTTGATTGAATTCATGGTTAGAGAACATAGGTAGTAACTATTATGTAAAAAAAGGCCCCGCAAGCGGGGCCTTTTTACCAGCTGCAGAATAGAAGTATCAGACGATCTCGCCGGGATAGTCGGCGATCCCGGGATTGTCCGCCACACCGATCAGCTTCGGATGGTTGATCTTCGGTAAGACCAGCACATCATCCTCGCCCTTGGTCGCGACGATATAGTCACGCACCACGTCCCACATCAGCCGGCCCTCCGGCGCCTTGCCAACGGAAGCCCAGCCGGCCACCTTGTAGGTCTGGTCCGGCTCGATCAAGTGACCGTTATCCAGGCGGGCATCGGTAATGCGTTCATACAGCGGCTTGGACGGTTCAATGGTGTAATCCAGGCCACCGACCCTCACCATGTCGCCACCCGACTGCAGGTAGGGATCTGGATCGAACAGGTTGTCCGCGACACCCTCCAGGATATTCAGCAGGTCCCTGCCGCTCATCTCCTGCACATAGGTCTCGCCATAGGTCATGGCACACTGGGTCATGACGTCCTCCATGGTGATCCAGTCGCCCTTGAGCGTACTCGTACCCCAGCGGACCCCGGCCGACAGCGCCACATCGGCACCGTATTCATGGCGCAAGGCATTGCACAGAACCTGGTCCCAGGTACCCATGAAATTGCCGCGACGGTAAAGCACCCGGTCGGCAATCGCCAGTTTCTCGCCGAGAATGTCTGCATAACGCTTGCCGACACGGCCAGGGTTGAAGAAGAACTTGCTGTTGCGGCTCTCGACAACCTTGTCGTCATAGACCTTCTGCCGCATTTGGGTAATGTAGGCCTCCATTTCCCCGTCGGCCGGCAGCATGTCCGTAATGACCGGCAGCATCTTGTAGTGCATGCCCTTGATGCCGCCTTCCTGGATATCGAAATCCATGACACCGACGTATTTGCCGTTGGAGCCTGCATTGGTCACGTAGCAGGTATTACCCTCCACGTTTTTCACCTCGACCGGCTTGGGAATACCGTCATGGGTATGACCGCCGAAGACCGCATTCAGGCCCGGCACACGCTCGGCCATCTTGATATCGACGTCCATGCCATTGTGCGACAGCAGCACTACGGCATCGGGTTTTTCCTCTTCCCGTATGGTTTCAACCAGCTCGATCATGTCGTCCTCGCGCAGGCCGAATGACCAGTCGGGGAAGAATTCCTGCGGATTGGCATTGGCGGTGCGCGGGAAGGCCTGCCCGACAATGCAGATGCGCGCACCACCGACGGTCTTGATGACATAGGGCCGGAAGGCATGACCGGAATCCTCGTTATACAGGCCGCGGCCAACATTGCTCAGCACCTCGTCCTCGCGATAGGTAAACTCCCAGTGGCCGACCATGACGTCCAGGCCCATGATGTTGGAGGCCTCGACCATGTCCACACCACGCGTCCAGAGCGCGGTGCCCGAACCCTGCCACAGGTCACCGCCGTCGAGCGTCAGGGTATTCTCGCGCCCGCCGGCCTGCTCGCGCAGGCGGTCAATCAGGGTCTTGACGTGCGCGAAACCGCCGGTCCTGCCGTATTTGCGGGCCGCGCCGTCAAAATCCAGGTAGGTATAGGCATAAGACTCGGGCGTATTCGCACTGAGGCCCATATAGTCCAGCAGTCCCTTGCCTACGACGTGCGGCGGTCGGCCGAACGCATCCCCCACGCCGAGGTTGACGTTGGGTTCCCGGAAGTAGACCGGGTTGAGCTGACCGTGCACGTCGGTGATGTGCAGGATACGGGCGTTGCCCTGCATCGGCACATCATAGAATCCTGCCAGCGGGTCGGCGGCGGTTGCAGCCGGTGCGGCGGGCATTTCCGGCGCACCGCTACCATTGTCAGCTTTACCGCAGGAAATCAGCCCGGTCGTTGCGGCCGCACTTGCGCCGAGCATTTTCAGGAACTCTCTTCGGTCGATTGGAGGCATGGTTCACCTTGTCGTTTTCGTTGATTGTGGCAATGATATGATGCGGGCGGGCATTGTCGTTATGTGTGAACCGCTCGCGCACGGGTCGCTGTATCCAGCCACCGTGGGTATCTAATAATATAGAATCACGGGAAAAATTACAGCGTGGCGCAGGCTTATAAGTTAATTAATATATTGCTGATATTCATGGCCAGTCACCCCGGCAAGCGACGCCCGGCCCGTTGGGCGGTATGCTGCTGGTCGCTGCTCATGGGCGCACCCGCGATGGCCGATGTGGTGAAGCCGGCGCTGGTCGAAATCAGCGTCAGCACCGATGGCACCTACCAGGTCGAGTTGCGTGCCAGTGTCGAGGCCCTGCTGACCGGTATCAATGCACGCTACCGCGATACGCGTGAGGCGCCCAATGCCGCGGCCTATGACGATCTGCGGGTGCTGGAGGCGGATGAGCTCGGCAAGGCCTTTGAACCGTTCCAGGCCCGCCTGGCGGAGGAAATCAGGCTCGAATTCGACGGTGAGGCCGCCCCGCTGGGCGTGACCCGGGTCGACATACCCGAACCGGGCTACACCAAGGTACCCAGGATCAGCGTCATCTACCTGGAGGGTCAGGTCGCCCGGACCACCGAGAACCTCACCTGGTACTACCCGGCACGCTTCGGCGACAATGCCGTACGCGTACGCCAGGTCGATGAAGGCAATGCAAAATGGCACTGGTCCGAGTGGCAATGGCTGCGCAAGGACAAGGCCAGTGAACCGTTTTCGCTGACCGAGGTGTTTACCCGTCCGCCGCTTGCCGTGACCATACGCACTTACCTGGTCGCCGGATTCGAGCACATCCTGCCCAATGGGCTGGATCATATCCTGTTCATCCTCGGCATCTTCCTGCTCAGCGTAAAAATGCGCCCG
>CAMYKJ010000247.1 GCA_947258945.1 uncultured Ectothiorhodospiraceae bacterium | reverse complement strand
AGTAACAAGGCAGTGCTGGACAGGGAAGCGATCGCGGCTGCCGGCAGGCTCAGGCTGATTTGTATCGCGGCTACCGGCACCAACAATGTCGACCTGGATGCAGCACGCGCCGGGAACATTGCGGTTTGCAATGTACGTGCCTATGCCACCACCTCGGTGGTTGAGCATGTCTTCATGGTGATTCTCGCCCTGCAGCGCAGACTGGCAGAGCATACAACGGCAGTCGGCCGGGGCCAGTGGGGGCGTGCGACGCGCTTCAGTATGCTCGACTTCCCGTTCAGCGAACTGTCGGGAAAGACGCTGGGAATCATCGGTTATGGCGAACTCGGCAAGGCTGTCGCGGACATGGGGGGCGCATTCGGTATGCAGGTGCTGATTGCGGAGCGCGCCGGCGCAGCCGTACGACCCGGCCGGATTGCGTTCGATCAGCTGCTTGCGCAGGCGGATGTGATCAGCCTGCATTGCCCGCTGACGCCTGCAACGGAAAACCTGCTCACCCTGGAGGCATTCAGAAAAATGCACACCGGTGCCATCCTGGTCAACACGGCACGCGGCGGCATCGTGAACGAGGCGGACCTGATGCAGGCACTGAAATCGGGTGAAATCGCGGGGGCCGCCGTCGATGTCCTGACGACGGAGCCGCCCGTCTCCGGCAATCCGCTGCTGGACGAGCAGTTGCCGAACCTGATCGTGACGCCGCATATTGCCTGGGCCGGACAGCATGCGCGGCAGAGGCTGATCGGGGAACTGGCCGCAAATATCCGCGCCTTCCTCGACAACAGACCGCGCAACCTGGTTGCGTGACTGCAATGCAGGCAGCCATATGAGCCTGTCAGCGGACGCCATCGCCGGCAACATACGGTCCGTCAGGGAACGTATACGCGGCGCAGCCAGCGCGTCCGGTCGCGACGCCGCCGAAATTCGCCTGATCGCCGTCTCCAAACAGATGCCCGCGCAGAGCATCGCCGCCGCCCTCGCTGCCGGACAGCATAGTTTCGGCGAAAATACCGTACAGGATGCGGCCGCCAGGCAGGCGCTGATCGACGCACCCGGTACCGACTGGCATTTTATCGGCCACCTGCAGTCAAACAAGGCAAAGGCCGTGGCCAGGCATTTCGACTGGCTGCATACGCTCGACAGCACCAGGCTCGCAAAAAGGCTCTCCGACAGCAGACCTGACGCGGCCGTGCCACTGCGCGTCCTGCTGCAGGTCAACATAGCCCGTGACCCTGACAAGTTCGGCCTTGTGCCTGATGCCGTGTACGGGGTGACCGAGGACCTGCTGCAGGCCGGTCATCCGGGTATCGAGTTGTGCGGCTTGATGACCATCGGCCAGCGCAGGGCAACAGAGCAACAGCGCCGTGCAGAATTCATTGCACTCAGGGAACTCGCGGCCGCCTGCGCTGACCGCTTCGGTGCCCGTTATTTCACGGAACTCTCCATGGGCATGAGTGACGATTTCGAAACCGCAATCGAAGAAGGCGCAACCATGGTTCGCGTCGGCAGCGCCATTTTCGGACCACGCCCGCCTGCGGGTGCACGGCCTGATTGATCCTGCCGGGAAGCCGCCACACGGATCGCGGACGGGATGTGATTCCTGCCGAATCCAGTACAATAGCGCCAGCCTGAAGCACACTCACACGGGGACACGCCATGATAGCGCTGGACGGATCTACCTCTTTTTGGGCCATCGGACTGTTGAGTTTTCTGCTGGGTACGGTCATCGGCTGCATCCTGACCTACACAATCGTGGCGAGGAACAACCGCACACATCAGCTGCAGATGGAGCTGAATGAGCTGACCGATGATTTCAGGGGCTACCGGGACCAGGTAACGCATCACTTCATGCGTACCTCGGAGCTGGTGCAGGAAATGACCCAGAGCTACCGTTCCGTGTACGAGCATCTCGCCAGCGGCGCCCAGCATCTTTGCGGTGACAATGAGGCTGCAGCACTGCACCACACAGGCGCGGCGCGGGTCACTGACAGCAGCGACCAGGCCACCGGCATCGACGGCGATTACGACGAGCTGGAAGAACTTGCAAAAATCAGGAGCGACATCGACGAATTGCTGGGCGATTCACCGCACATCCCGGACATGGAAGTGAACGCCGGGAAGGACAATACGCTCCAGCACTAGCCGCTATACGCCGGTTACCGAAACCGTGATCTGCCGCCGGTGGCCCTGCTGCCGGTGTTCCCAGAGATAGACGCCCTGCCAGGTTCCCAGGCTGCAATGGCCATTACCGACTGGCAGTGTCAGGTCCGTATGTGTCAGCAGCGTGCGAATGTGGGCCGGCATATCGTCCGGCCCTTCCGCGACATGCTCGAACAGCGGATCGCCATCCGGCGCCAGTCGCAGCATGAAGCGTTCCATGTCAGTGCGTACGTCGGGGTCGGCATTTTCGCACAAAACCAGCGATGCACTGGTGTGGTGAAGAAACACGTGACACAGGCCCTGACTGATGCCTGAGCTGGCGACATGCTGCTGGAGAGTATCGGTTACCTGGAGGCTGCCGCGCCCCCGGGTCCTGACCTGAAACGACGCCTGGTAAAACTTCAGCGACTGCACTTGCCGGCATAGACGGACATGACGGCTGTCAGTTCCGCTAGTACGGCCTGGCGCTCTTCGTTATTGAGCCGGGCCAGTTCTGGCAATTCATGGTTGTTCTGCAGTGCCTCGATATAGCCGGACACTTGCGTGCAACCCTGCTCACACAGGTATTCAACACATTGTTCGACAGCCGTCTGGCGGTATTGAAGCGGACTTGCCTGCATATAAAAACCTGCAATATCAAGCGGGATTTAATACCCGGAAAAACCACCTGGTTCACGGTTTGTCAGCGGGACCCTGCCTAGACTTGAATACAAGTCACAGCGCAGTTTGATCATTATATCAGCAGTTACCGGTATTTGGATAAAAGATTATGAATCAATCGGTTAGGATATTTTCACTGCTAATTGCGAGTACTCTCCTGTACGCCTGCGCCAGCCAGCCACCCGCCAGACAGCCCCTCGGGATGGTGAATGCAGCGTCCTTGCCGCCGACCACGCCCGGCCTTGACCATTACATCGCCTGGATACCACTGGAACAGGCCCAGACCGCCACCGTGGCGGAAGCCATGACCCACATATCACTGAATAATGCCCGCGCGCAAGTGAGTCACGACATGTGCGATGGAGGCCGCGTGAGCAGCGGGTTAATCGTGGAAAAACACGGGCCGGTTGCAGCCAGGACACCGGCCAGCATGGGTGCCTACCCGGCATGGTATTACCGGATCAGCCAGCGGCCCGGACTGACCGGCTGTCGTACAAAGCACTCCGGCAGGCTGTACCAGGCCCTGCAGACCCGCTTGCCGCGCTGGATAAGCATCAGTCCCGCAGAACCGTCAGACTACCAGACACTCGGCCTGCAAACGACGCCCTGACCAGCAGGCGGATCCAGGTCTGCTAGCCCCGCGCAATCGGCAGTGCGTCGGCAACCCCGGGTTCGCCATCCGCCGACAGAATCAGGTCCTTCAGTGTACGCTCACCGAGTGCACCCTCGGTTGCCGCACGCGTCTCCGCCATCAGGTCGTCGACCGCTTTCACCGGTTTGAGCTGGCTGACACTGAGGAAATGGCTTTCCCCGCCTTTACGCACCGCGGACAGAATATCCGCCAGCCGCAGCGTGTCGATATCGTACACTGGCAGATAGGCGGTACCTGATTGATCATCGATTTCCAGCAAGTATTTGGCGCTGACCAGCAGTTTTACCATGCGGCTGACCGGTTCGTCCGGCAGATCGAGAAATTTAATCAACTGATCGAGTTGCCAGGGGTCGCGCTTGTGCATGTGGTTGTAGCCGACCAGATACATGATCTGCAGCGCCAGC
>CAMYKJ010000246.1 GCA_947258945.1 uncultured Ectothiorhodospiraceae bacterium | reverse complement strand
ATGAAACCGTCCCGGAGGTGCGGCGTGATTAACGGGTTGCGCATCGTATTGTTGCTGGCGACGTTGATGTTTGCGGCGCTGGTGCAGGCCGAAGCGGACTCACTCGAGTGGGATGCGCTGGACGAGCAGTCGCAGCAGGTGCTGAAACCCTTTCGCGAGAAATGGCCGGAACTGACGCCCGAGCGCCGGCAACGGCTGCAAAATGCAGCCGGGCGCTGGGAAAAGATGACGCCGGAACAGCGCAAGAAGATGCGGCAGCGGCTGAAACGCTGGCAGGCCCTTTCCGACGAGGACAAGGCGCGGCTGCGTAAACGCTTCAAACGCTTCCGGGCGCTGCCGCCCGAACAGCGCAAGGCATTGCGGCGCAAGTTCCGGCGCTTTCAGCAGCTGCCGCCCGAACGGCAGGAGAAGTTGCGCGAGCGCTGGAAAAGCATGACACCGGAAGAGCGCAAGGCATTCCGGCAGCGGCGCATGGAGCCAATGGAGAAAAATGGCCGGTAGATTACCGAAACTCTGAAAAAACCCGCCACAGGACTACAAGGATGTAGGAGGTAGAGTACCAAAAGTAGGCGCCTCTAGGCGACGCATGGAGCAGTTACCGAGAGGGCACAGAGAATAAATAAAACACGAGACATCCCACGTTTCCTCAATGACACACTCTTAATATCGCACGTCATTCCCGCCCCCGCCTCCGCGGGGACAGGCTCCGGCGGGGATCCAGTCCTGATTCAGCCACCATGGCAAATCATGCCAATGTATTTGCCCTAAGACTGGATTCCCGCCTCGGCAATTGCTCCATGCATTGCTCTACCTCCTGCATCCCTGCAGTCGTGCGCGGGAATGACGTGCGGTAATACGCAATGTGCTCCTACGTCGAACGGTGCGTCTGTAGGAGCGGACGCTGTCCGCGAATTGGTACGGTCGGATTATTCGCGCACGCGGTGCGCTCCTACAGCTCTTTCACCGCCTGTATTAGCTCGCCGACCATTGCCTGGCCGTCGCCGTACAGCATGCGTGTGTTGTCGGCAAAGAACAGGGCGTTTTCCACGCCCGAGAAACCCTTGCCCTGACCGCGCTTGATCACGATGACGTTCTTCGCCTGGTCCGCATTCAGGATTGGCATGCCGTAGATCGGACTGTCGGGGTTGGTGCGTGCCATCGGGTTGACCACATCATTGGCGCCGATCACCAGCGCGACATCCGTCTGCGGGAACGCCGGGTTGATCTCGTCGAGGTCGTACAGCAGGTCGTAGGATACATTGGCCTCGGCCAGCAGCACGTTCATGTGACCCGGCATGCGACCGGCCACCGGGTGGATGGCGAACTTCACATCGACGCCGCGCGCGCGCAGCAGCTCGGTCAGCTCCTGGATCTTGTGCTGGGCCTGCGCCACGGCCATGCCATAGCCGGGAATGATCACCACCCGGTCGGCGTACGCCATCATGACACCGACGTCGGTGGCGTTGATGGGCCGCATGCTGCCTTCCACCGCGCCTTCCCCGGCTTCTCCGGCACTGCCAAAGGCGCTGAACAGCACGTTGCCGATCGAGCGGTTCATGGCCTTTGCCATCAACTGTGTCAGCAGGGTGCCGGCGGAACCGACCACGGTGCCGGCGATGATCATGGCCGCGTTGTTGAGCACGAAGCCCTCGAAGGCGACGGCCAGGCCAGTCAGTGCATTGAACAGCGAAATCACCACCGGCATGTCGGCACCGCCGATCGGCAGTGTCATCATGACACCGTAGGCCAGTGCCAGTACGAAGAACAGCAGCACCAGCGCGCCGGTGTACTCGCCCTGTATCACCAGCCAGGCCCCGAGTCCGGCGGCGGCGGCCAGCAGCGCGAGGTTGAACAGCTGCTGGCCGGGGAAGCGCAGCGGCTTGCGTGCCCAGCCCTGCAGCTTGGCGAAGGCGACCAGCGAGCCGGAAAACGACACCGAGCCGATCAGTGCGCCGGCGATGGCCAGTGCCATGAAGGTCGTCGAGTCGAACCGGCCCCTGAGCAGTTCCACGGCGGCGATCGCACCGGCGGCGCCGCCGCCCATGCCATTGTAGAGCGCGATCATCTGCGGCATGTCGGTCATGGCGACCTTCTTGCCGGACCAGTAGGCGAGGCCGCCGCCGATGACGATGGCGACCGTCATCAGCAGGTAGTTTTCCATGCCGGGCCAGAAGAAGGTGATCAGCGTGGCCACCAGCATACCGATGCCGGCCCAGATGATGCCGCCACGCGCGGTGACCGGCGAACTCATGCGCTTGAGGCCAAGGATGAACAGCACGGCCGAGGCGAAATAACTGATC
>CAMYKJ010000245.1:1461-3787 GCA_947258945.1 uncultured Ectothiorhodospiraceae bacterium | reverse complement strand
GGGATCACACCCTTCAGCTGGTGGCCCTCGCGTACGCCACCGGCCATTTCCAGCAGCTCGCTGAACGGTATGCCCATGGGCACCTCGAAGTTGCCGGGCCTGTTGACATGCCCGGACACGGAGAAAATTTTCACGCCGCCGTTGTTCGGCTTGCCGAGGTCCATGAACCACTCGCCGCCGTTGCGCATGATGGCCGGCACCGAGGCAAGCGTCTCGGTATTGTTGATCGTGGTGGGCTTGCCATACAGGCCGAAGTTCGCCGGGAACGGCGGCTTGAAGCGCGGCTGGCCCTTCTTGCCCTCCAGCGACTCCAGCAGGGCGGTTTCCTCGCCACAGATATAGGCCCCGGCGCCGAGGTGGCTGTAGCAGTCGAAATCAATGCCTGAACCCTGAATATCCTTGCCCAGCAGGCCGGCCTCGCAGGCCTCCTGCAGTGCATGTTCAAATCGTTCGAACGGCTCGTGGTGAAACTCGCCGCGCATGTAGTTGTAGCCGACCGTCGCCCCCATCGCATAGCCGGCAATGGCCATACCCTCGACCAGCGCATGCGGGTTGTAGCGCAGGATGTCGCGGTCCTTGCAGGTACCGGGTTCGGATTCATCCGAGTTGCAGACGACGTATTTCTGTACCGGTGCATTGCGCGGCATGAAACTCCACTTCAGGCCGGTCGGGAAACCGGCGCCGCCCCGGCCGCGCAAACCGGAGGCCTTGACCGTCTCGATCACGTCTTCCGGCGGCGTCTTTTCCTGCAGGATCTTCTTCCACGCCTGGTAACCGCCGACCTTGAGATAATTCTCCAGTGTCCACGGCTCGTCGAACTGCAAGGTGTCAAAACAGACCTGTACCGTCATGCCCTACTCCAGCCCGTCCAGGATCTTGTCCACTTTCTCGGGTGTCAGCTGCTCGTGATAATGGCCGTTGACGGTCATCATTGGCGCGCCGGCGCAGGCGGCCAGACATTCCTCTTCCAGCTTGAGCGTGATGCGTCCGTCCGGCGTGGTCTCGCCCAGCCTGATGCCGAGCTTGTTTTCCACATGCTCGACGATGCTTTGTGAACCGCACAGCATGCAGGAGATATTGGTACACACGGCCACCATGTTGCGCCCGACCGGCTCCAGCTCGATCATGGAGTAAAACGTGCCGACCTCGTACACCAGTACCGGCGGCAGTTCGAGGTAGTCGGCAACGGCATCCATCAGCTCGCGCGTAACCCAGCCACCATTCTGTTCCTGGGCGGCCTGCAAGGCGCTCAGCACGGCCGACTGTTTGTGGTCGTCCGGAAATTTCTGCAGCCAGGCATCGATCTGCGTCCTGGACGCGTCCGTCAGCAGGTCGGCCTTGCGCGGTTGTACTGCACTTTTCATCAGCGATCGATCTCCCCGAACACGATGTCCTGTGTACCGATAATGGCGACCACATCGGCCAGCATGTGGCCACGCACCATCTCGTCCATCGCGGACAGATGCGCAAAGCCCGGTGCGCGCACCTTCAGGCGATACGGTTTGTTGGCGCCATCGGAAACCAGGTAAACGCCGAATTCGCCCTTCGGGTGCTCCACGGCCGCATAGGCCTCGCCGGCCGGCACGCAGAAGCCCTCGGTAAACAGTTTGAAATGGTGGATCAGCGCCTCCATGTCCGCCTTCATGGTTTCACGACGCGGCGGTACCAGCTTGTAATCATCCAGCATGACCGGGCCGGGATGGTTGCGCAGCCACTTGATGCACTGCCGGATGATGCGGTTGGACTGGCGCATCTCCTCGACCCGCACCAGGTAGCGGTCATAGCAGTCGCCGGTCACGCCAACCGGGATATCGAACTGCATACGATCGTAAACTTCATACGGCTGCTTCTTGCGCAGGTCCCATTCAACCCCGGAACCGCGCAGCATGGCACCGGTAAAGCCCAGTTGCATGGCGCGCTCGGGGCTCACCACGCCGATGCCGACGGTGCGCTGCTTCCAGATCCGGTTATCGGTCAGCAGGGTTTCATATTCGTCCACGCAGCCCGGGAAGCGCTCGGTAAAGGCCTCGAGAAAGTCCAGCAGCGAACCCTGGCGGTCGGCATTCTTGCGATCCACGTCTTTCTGGCTGTGCCACTTCGATGCCTCGTATTGCGGCATCTGCTCCGGCAGATCGCGGTAGACGCCACCCGGACGGTAGTAGGTGGCATGCATGCGTGTACCGGACACCGCCTCGTAACAATCCATCAGGTCTTCGCGTTCGCGGAAGGTGTAGAGAAACACGGTCATGGCGCCGATATCCAGGCCATGCGCACCGAGCCACAGCAGGTGGTTCAGTACGCGCGTGACCTCGTCGAACATGACGCG
>CAMYKJ010000245.1:0-1418 GCA_947258945.1 uncultured Ectothiorhodospiraceae bacterium | reverse complement strand
TTGCACATCATGGACACGTAATCCAGGCGGTCCATGTAGCCGATGCTCTGGTTGAACGGCTTGCTCTCGGCCAGCTTCTCGGTGGCGCGATGCAGCAGCCCGATGTGCGGGTCCGCGCGCTCGATCACCTCGCCGTCCATCTCCAGCACCAGGCGCAACACGCCGTGCGCGGCCGGATGCTGCGGACCGAAGTTGAGCGTGAAGTTGCGGATCTCGCTCATGACTGGTTCGCCGCCTCATCCGCTTCGGCGCCTTCCGGGGGTTCGACTTTGCTGGCGAGATCAACCGCCTCGACCTGATGTGCACGTATCACCTTGGGCACCAGCACGCGCGGCTCGATACTGACCGGCTGGTAGACGACACGCTGTTTCTCGGCATCATAGATAACCTCGACGTTGCCGCTCAGCGGGAAATCCTTGCGGAACGGATGCCCCACGAAGCCGTAATCGGTCAGCAGCCGGCGCAGGTCGGGATGTCCCTCGAACAGGATGCCGTACAGGTCAAACGCCTCGCGCTCGAACCAGTTGGCGGAACTCCAGACATTGATGACGGACGGCACGACCGGCAGGTCGTCATCGGGCGCGAACACCCTGATCCGCAGACGGTGATTGTTGCGGATCGACAGCAGGTGATAGACGGCCGCGAAGCGGCGCGACGCGCGCGCCTTTTCGACAACCAGATCATCCAGCACTGCAGTCATGTGACCGGCCGTAGTGGCCTCGACGCCGCGACTGAAACCGGAAGCGGATGTTTCCTCGGTTGCCCATTCGTCCTGACCGTAGTTCGCATAGTCGACGCCGCAGACATCGATCAGTATTTCGAAGCCGAACCGGTCCTCGTCGCGCAGCGCGGCTGCCACCTCGAGCAGGTCATCACCGGCAACCTCCACCGTCACCTCACCGATCGAATCGATAATGGCGTGCAGGGTATCGCCGAAGCGTTCCTGCAGTTGTTCAGCAAGCTGACGGGATGTCTCGGACACTATCGACTGATCCTGTGGTTCCTGGCTGCCCGGCTAACTAGCGGGCAATGGTATTGGTTCGCTTGATCTTGTTTTGCAGCTGCAAGATACCGTAGAGCAATGCCTCGGCCGTCGGCGGACAACCCGGGACATAGATATCGACCGGTACAATCCGGTCGCAGCCACGCACGACCGAATAGGAATAGTGGTAGTAGCCACCGCCATTGGCGCATGAGCCCATTGAAATGACCCAGCGCGGCTCGGCCATCTGGTCGTAGACCTTGCGCAGCGCCGGTGCCATCTTGTTGCACAGGGTGCCGGCGACGATCATCACATCGGACTGGCGCGGACTGCCGCGAAACACCACGCCGAAGCGGTCGAGATCGTAGCGCGAGGCGCCGGCCTGCATCATCTCAACGGCACAGCAGGCAAGCCCGAAGGTCATCGGCCACATCGA
>CAMYKJ010000244.1 GCA_947258945.1 uncultured Ectothiorhodospiraceae bacterium | reverse complement strand
CCTGCTGCAACTCGACATAGCCGCTCATGCCCTCCAGTCCGACCAGCGCACGCTGCAGGATGTCATTCGACAGGGACACCACGATATGGCCGACGACGCCGCTGCCGGCAGGGTCCATCACGCGCCGTACGATGTTGACGTGTTGCTGCGGCGTATTGAACAGGTGTACCTCGGTTACGGGCGGCTCGGCACCTGATTCCGCTGCACGCATCTGTGCGATCGCGGCATAGCTCAGGGGTGGCGAGCGGTTCTCGTCCACACTATCGATGCCGGGCGGCAGCAACTGGACATTGATCGCATCGGGAAACACGTAGCGCAGGCTCTCCTCGCGCGCCAGCATCCCGGTGCTGTCGCCCCGTGTAAACAGGAAGGCGAGCTCGGGATCCTTCGCCAGCAGCCCCGCAGTATCGCCGTAATAACGCACAAAGTCAGACACGCGTGCCGCGATCTGGCTGCTCGTCACATTGACTTCCTGGTCGATGACACGACCGACGTGATTTCCCATGTACTGGAAAATAAACCAGGCAAGCACAACCAGGATGCCAATTCCGGACGCCAGCAGCCGTACACGCAGCCGTGCCAGGCTGGCTGGCTTGCCATCACCGGCCGGCTCGGAACCTGGCGGTGACTTTGCGGCTTTCTTTTTACTGGATTGCTTGAACAATCGTTTCATGGCAAAGCGTCATATCCCTGCCACGTCCCGGGCAGCAGTCGTCGGGTAATTGTCATCAACGATTTATCGGCAGGTAATGCCGGCTAGTTAAGCATCAATGGCGCCCGGTATGACCGAATCCGCCGGCCCCGCGGTCGCTGGTTACAAATTCGTCGACCAGTTCGAAATCGGCCCGGACGACCGGCACGATGACCATTTGCGCAATGCGCTCTCCCGGGCTGATCGTGAAGGTCTCGGTACCCCGGTTCCAGCAGGAAACGAACACCTGGCCCTGGTAGTCCGAGTCGATCAGCCCCACCAGGTTGCCGAGTACAATGCCGTGCTTGTGGCCCAGCCCGGAACGCGGCAGCAACACGGCGGCCAGCCCGGTATCCTCGACATGAATTGCCAGGCCCGTCGGTATCAACTGCGTCTCGCCCGGCGCAATCTCCAGGGGATCGTCCACGCAGGCACGCATGTCCATGCCGGCCGAGCCGTCCGTTGCATAGTGTGGCAGGGGGAATTCCTCCCCGAGCCGCCGATCGAGAATCTTAAGCTGTATCTTTTGCATTGATTGGAGTGACCTTGTTCTGTGTCTGCCTGCTGTCGTACCGGTCAGCGATCAGTTCCACCAGCTGGACTGCCAGCCGGGTCTTGCCGGTGCACGGCAACTCGTGCTCGCCACCGTCCCAGACCACGTGTAACGCATTCTCGTCCACATCGAAACCGAGACCCTCACCGACGAGGTTGGCGGCAATCATATCAATCCCCTTGGCAATACGCTTGTTTTTTGCGCTCTCCAGCAGCGCATCGGTCTCGGCCGCAAAGCCGACGGTAAACGGGGCGCCGGACAGGGCAGCCACATCGGCCAGAATGTCCGGATTGCGCTCCAGCAACAGCTCCATGGTCGCCTCCGACTTGCGGATCTTCTGCGTGGCGCTCGCCTGCGGCCGGTAGTCGGCAACGGCGGCAACGGCGATGAAAATATCACTGTCCGGCGCCCGCTGCATCACCGCCGCATGCATGTCGGCCGCGCTGGTCACGTCTACCCGCTGCACCCCCGGCGGGGTCTCGAGGACAACGGGGCCGCTGACGAGGGTGACCGCGGCACCCGCCTCGGCCGCGGCCCGGGCGACCGCAAATCCCATGCGACCCGAACTGCGATTGCTGATGTAGCGTACCGGGTCGATGGCCTCGCGGGTCGGTCCCGCCGTCACCACGACTCGACGGCCCGCCAGGCGGCCGCTCCGGAACAGGCCGGACAGGTGATCGACCAGCGCTTGCGGCTCCAGCATTCGGCCGGGACCAGTCTCGCCACAGGCCTGCTCGCCGGTTGCCGGACCGAGGACATGCAACCCGCGCGCCGCCAGTGTTGAGATATTGTCGCGTGTGGCGGGATTGTCCCACATGGCCCGGTTCATCGCCGGTGCCACTGCCCGCGGTGCCTCGCAGGCGAGGCAGACGGCAGTCAGCAGGTCATCGGCCCGGCCGTGCACCAGTCGTGCCAGGCTGTCGGCCGTGGCCGGCGCCACCAGCAGCACATCGGCCCAGCGGGCCAGCTCGATATGCCCCATCGCCGCCTCCGCCGTGCTGTCCAGCAGGTCTGTGTGGACCGGGTTGCCGGACAGGGCCTGCAGCGTCAGCGGGGTAATGAATTCCCGGGCACCGGCCGTCATGATGACGCGTAC
>CAMYKJ010000243.1 GCA_947258945.1 uncultured Ectothiorhodospiraceae bacterium | reverse complement strand
GGTCCGGGTTACCTTCATCGGGTAAACCGACACGGTACACGTCGCACCCCACTTTTCATAACTGTATTCGCCAAGCGCATCGGCGGCCACCTCGCCCTCGACGCCGGCCTCTTCCCGGGCCTCCTTTGCCGCTGATTCCTGCGGAGTCAGCCCCGGGTCCTTGATACCCTTCGGTACCACCAGGTGCTTTTTCTGGCTGGACGAAATAACCAGTATCTCGAGCTTGCCGTCATGCACGCGGTAGGGAATCACCGAAGACTGGGTGTAGTAATAGGCCGGCCGGTTGCGCTGCTCGTTGCCGCCTGGCCCCGGGAAGGGAAATTTCTTCGGCAGACTAACCGGCCGGGTAATGGATTCAAGCAAGGCACACTCCGGCGCCAGATCCTTCCAGGCATTCATCACTGTCAGTCGGGCCAGCGTTGCCGTCGGCAGCAGTTTGCCGTCATCAGGTATTGCAACGGCTGCACCAGCAAGCAGGAGGAGCAGGTCCTCGAGGCCCGGATTATGCCCGACCAGCATCAGGCGCTGGACGCTCTCCGGGGTGCCGGCCAGCACCTCGAGCAGGTCCCCGGCTGTTGCCCCGTAGACACGCTCGTCACGCTGTATGCCCTGGTCCCCCATCCCTGCAGCCTTGCACAGCTTCTGGGCAGTGACCAGCGCACGTTCGGCCGGCGAACTGATGATCAGGTCGGGCAACAATTGCCGCTGCAGCAACCAGATACCCATGCGTTGCGCACCACGCTTGCCCCGGTCCATGAGTGGACGGTGGTAATCATCGGTTCCGGCATCCCAGTCGGACTTGCCGTGACGGAGAATCAGCAGTTCATGTGTCATGGTAATCACCCGTGATTGAATTATCCTGTCAGTATCTCTTCAATACAACGGCGGGCCATGCCAGTAAAGTCAATACGCCCGCATGCCTCGTAGACGACAACATGCCGTAATGTATCCAGATAGGCGGGCTCGTCAAAGTCATCCGTATCCCGCTGAAAGTGCCCGTCCGGATACTGGTAAAACGGCCCCGGTGATTTCATCAGCGCGGCCAGTAAATCAGGCCGCTGCGCCAAGTCGACCGCTTTGACCGTCAGGTCCGCGTCGGCATCGCGCTGCCAGTTGAGTATCAGAAAAGCTGCCAGTGCTGCCTCCTGGACGATCCGCCCGTCACCGTAAACACGGTCGACATAGACGTCATACTTGTCTTCCAGCTCCCACAGTTGCTGCGACGGCATGTTCAGCAGGTCCTCCCGTTGCCGGGCAGGGATCAGGCCGTGCAGTTTCGGATTATGCACGATGGTACCGGGATTGACGCGTGGCAACTTCGGAATGCCGCGCGCCTCGATGCCGTCCGGGCCGGCGCGAATAAACAGGCGGTCATTGGTCAGGTAGGACACCGCATCGTCAGCGAGCATATGCAGCATAAGGGTTGATTTGCCCCCGCCGGAGAAGCCGGCGATACCCAGACCCCGGCCCTGGTAAACCAGTCCGGCCGCGTGACATATCAGCCAGTCGCGGTGCTGCAGCCAGTTCATGTACTGGGAATTGATGTAGTTGATGACCTGGTTTGCATACTGAATGCAGGGACCGGCGGCAATCCGGTAACGCTCGCTTTGCAGGAACACCATACCGGTACGGACCTTGCGTACGGCACGACCGCCGGGCAGATCCGCATAGCTGTCCTTGCGTCCGGTCTTGCCCGGTTCGCGCTTCCAGTCGACAAACGCCAGCCCTGTTTCAGGCGCATCACGTTCGATGGCAATGATGTCAATATCCGGCAGCGTCGCAGCAACGGCGACATGGGAAAAATAATCGGCAAGCAGGGCAATCAGTTCGGCTGAATTGGAACGCAGCCGCAGCGTGCAACCACCCGGCGCCAGACAGAGTTCATCGGCGCACAGTTCTTCCCCGCCCTGCAGATTATTTGCAACAGATTCCAGTAAGTCATTCATAGCTGTTCCGTCACGGCCTCAAGCCGTCAGTTCATTCAGCACGTACTGTGTATATAACTGCGCGGCATCGATACCGATTCCTTCTTTCGCACCCCGAAAACCGCCGAACGCGGACACCTCGAAGACGATCGGGCCGTCACGGGTTTCGGCCACATCAACCGTGGTGAAATCCATACCGAACGGTGCCTGGGCACGCCGTGCAAGATCGACCACAGTGTCGTCCGGTTCATGTAATGCATAGCGACCGCCACTGTGGATTGTCGTGTTCCAGGCATCGTCGCTCGATACCCGGGCATAGCTGCCAAGATATTCGCCACCCAGAAACACCATGCCCAGATCGCGTCCCGGCAGGTCAATCTTCTGCTGTATGTACATCATCGGGTTGTCCGCATGAAAGG
>CAMYKJ010000242.1 GCA_947258945.1 uncultured Ectothiorhodospiraceae bacterium | reverse complement strand
GAAGAATAATTCCAGCTTGACAGGGCGCGGCCCTGTTACTAGAATTCCGCTTCTCTCGACAGGCCGGCCTTGCCGGCCTGTCGTTTGTTTTCAGGACTTCAGAATTTATTTCCTTTTTCGTAGTCAGGGTTTAAGTTTAATGGCAACAATCAACCAGTTAGTACGCAAGCCGCGTTCCCGCAAGCGGGAAAAAAGCAACGTCCCGGCACTGGAGGCCTGCCCCCAGAAGCGCGGCGTTTGCACGCGCGTGTATACCACGACCCCGAAGAAACCGAACTCGGCGCTGCGCAAGGTTGCCCGCGTGCGGCTGACCAACGGTTTCGAAGTGACTACATATATCGGTGGCGAGGGCCACAACCTGCAGGAGCACTCGGTGGTGCTGATCCGCGGCGGCCGTGTGAAGGATCTGCCGGGTGTGCGCTATCACACCGTGCGCGGCAGCCTCGACACCTCCGGTGTGACCAGCCGACGCCAGGGCCGTTCGAAGTACGGCGCCAAGCGTCCGAAGTCCTGATAGTGATTGCAACGAACAGGTAGCGAGTAAAGTCAATGTCCAGAAGAAGAGTCATCGGTTCACGGGAAATTTTGCCTGATCCCAAGTACGGGAATCTGATGCTGGCCAAGTTCATCAACATGGTCATGCAGTCCGGCAAGAAATCGGTTGCGGAGCGCATCATTTACGGCGCGCTGGACCAGATTGCCGGCAAGGGTAATGAGAACCCGGTTGAGGTGCTGGACAAGGCGCTGGATAACGTGCGCCCGATGGTCGAGGTGAAATCCCGTCGTGTCGGCGGCGCCACCTACCAGGTACCGGTCGAGGTGCGCCCGGTACGCCGGACCACGCTGGCCATGCGCTGGGTGCTGGATGCCTCGCGCAAGCGCAGCGAAAAATCCATGCCGTTGCGACTGGCAGGCGAGCTGCTGGATGCGGCGGATAATCGCGGCTCCGCCGTGAAGAAACGCGAAGAGACACACCGCATGGCGGAGGCCAACAAGGCCTTCTCGCATTACCGCTGGTAACACCGGCCAACCTTTTTATCATTGACCATTCCGGAACAGAACTGTGCCACGTACGACACCATTAGAGCGCTATCGGAATATCGGCATCATGGCCCACATCGATGCCGGTAAGACGACGACGACCGAGCGCATCCTGTTCTACACCGGTGTATCGCACAAGATAGGCGAGGTGCACGACGGTGCGGCCGTCATGGACTGGATGGAGCAGGAGCAGGAGCGCGGTATCACCATCACGTCCGCGGCGACGACCTGTTTCTGGAAGGGCATGGGCCAGCAGTTCGACCAGCACCGCATCAATATTATCGATACGCCCGGCCACGTGGATTTCACGATCGAGGTGGAGCGTTCGCTGCGCGTGCTGGACGGCGCCTGTGCCGTGTTCTGCGCCGTAGGCGGCGTCGAACCGCAATCGGAAACAGTCTGGCGCCAGGCCAACAAGTACCACGTGCCGCGCATGGCCTTCGTCAACAAGATGGACCGTGCGGGTGCCGATTTCCTGCGCGTTGTGGATCAGGTCAGGGAGCGCCTCGGTGCCAACCCGGTGCCGCTGCAGCTGCCGATCGGTGCGGAAGATCACTTTCAGGGTGTGATCGATCTCGTGCGCATGAAGGCGATTTTCTGGAACGAAGCGGACATGGGGACCACCTACGAGGAGCGCGAGATTCCCGCAGACATGCTGGATCACTGCAACACGTGGCGCGAGCGCATGATCGAGGCCGCTGCCGAGTCTTCGGAAGAGCTGATGGAGAAGTACCTGAACGACCAGGGTGAGCTGTCCGAAGACGAGATCCGCGCCGGTATCCGTGCGCGCACACTGGCCAACGAGATCGTACCGACGCTGTGCGGTTCTGCATTCAAGAACAAGGGTGTGCAGGCCATGCTGGATGCCATCATTTACTACATGCCCTCGCCGCTGGAAGTACCGGCCATCAAGGGGCACCTGGATGACGCCGCCGAGACGCTCGCCGAGCGCGAATCCTCGGACCAGGCGCCGTTCGCGGCACTGGCGTTCAAGATTGCGACCGACCCGTTTGTCGGCAACCTGACCTTCTTCCGTGTCTACTCCGGTGTGCTGAAGTCGGGCGACAGTGTTTACAACCCGGTCAAGGGCAAGAAGGAGCGCATCGGCCGTATCCTGCAGATGCACTCCAACAGCCGGGAAGAGATCAAGGAAGTGCTGGCCGGCGATATCGCGGCGGCCGTGGGTCTGAAGGACGTTACCACGGGCGATACGCTGTGCGATGCGGACAACATCATTACGCTCGAGCGCATGGAATTCCCCGAGCCGGTGATTTCCGTCGCGGTCGAACCGAGGACCAAGGCCGACCAG
>CAMYKJ010000241.1 GCA_947258945.1 uncultured Ectothiorhodospiraceae bacterium | reverse complement strand
GAGTCCATGGAAGAGGTGAGATCGGGGACCGATCGAGAAGCTGGCCTGGGCCATGGACGAGGCAGGGCGAAGCAGGATGCCAGAGCCGAGGGCACCAACCGTAGGCGCTTAAGGCGATGCATGGAGTAATTGCCGAGGCGGGAATCCAGCCTCGTGTCATCCCCCGCGCAGGCGGAAATCCAGCCTCGTGTCATCCCCGCGCAGGCGGGGATCCAGCCCGCAAACAACCACTGCATGGATTATTTAATTATAGAGCGAATCAGTGCACTGCTCATATTCTTGTTATAGCTATCACTAACGACTGTATGTTTACCGCTGGATCCCCGCCTACGCGGGGATGACATGCTCATTGATTTTCGGTTGTGCGGGGATGACAAGCTCATTGATTCTCGGTTGTGCTGGGGATGACATGCTCATTGATTTTCGGTTGTGCTGGGGATGACATGCTCATTGATTTTCGGTAGTGCTGGGGTTGACACGCTTATCGATTTCCGGCTGCGCTGGGGATGACATGCTTATTGATTATCGCCTGCCCCGAAATGTCATGTACATGGATCCTCGCCTCCGGTGGTAAACTCGCCTGTAGGAGCGGACCGCGTCCGCGATCTTTTCTCGTCAGTGAGTTACTCCACGCATGAAGACACTGTACAGCACGGACTCCGAGGTCCTCGAAACAGCCACACACTGGCTGGATGAGGGCCGGCGTGTGGCGCTGGTGACCGTGGCGAAGACCTGGGGTTCGTCGCCGCGGCCGGCCGGCGCCCTGATGCTGATGGCAACAGACGGTGCCTTTGTCGGCTCGGTGTCGGGTGGCTGTGTGGAGGAAGACCTGGTCATGCGCTACCGGGCAGGGCAACTCGGCGAAGAGTATCCGACGCTGATCGATTACGGTATCGACCGTACGCAAGCGACCCGGCTGGGCCTGCCCTGCGGGGGGCGGCTGGAGTTGCTGGTCGAACTGCTCGACAGCGCGGCACCGCTCCGGCAACTGCTGGACAACATCAGGTCCGGGCAACTGGTGGCGCGACGCGTCTGCCTGAATACCGGCGAGGTCAGTCTGCACGCGGTGTCCGATGCCACCGACGAATTTGTCTACCAGGCGGATACCCTGAGCAAGGTGTTTGGTCCGCGCTGGCAGTTACTATTGATCGGTGACGGCCAGCTGGCCCGCTACGTCACGCAGCTTGCGCTCATGCTGGACTACCGTGTCATCATTTGCGATCCGCGCGATGCGCCGGCCGCGGAACCACTCCCGCAGGGCGTTGAGCGGGTCGGTATGATGCCCGACGAGGCCGTGCAGACCTGCGTGAATCATCCACGCAGTGTGGTCGTGGCGCTCACCCACGACCCGAAGCTCGATGACATGGCCCTGTTCGAGGCATTGAACTCGCAGGCGTTCTATGTCGGTGCGATCGGCTCGAAGCTGAACAGCGAGCGGCGCCGTGAACGCCTGCAGGCACTGGGCCTCACGGCCACACAACTGCAGTGCCTGCATGCGCCTGTCGGTCTGCCGATCGGCAGTCGTGCGGCGCCCGAGATTGCGCTGGCCATCATGGCCGAGGTCACCGCGCTGCGGAACCGGGCGACGCAGGTCGCTGCACACCACCCCGCCGGCACATGAAACCGTCCTGTACCGGCATCCTGCTCGCCGCCGGACAAGGCACGCGCTTCGGGACCAACAAGCTGTTGCACCCGCTCGCGGACGGCACACCCATGGCCGTTGCCTGTGCGCGCACCCTGCGCGCGGTGATGGTGCACTGCATTGCCGTGGTCGACGACAGCGGGAGTGACCTCGCAAAGTTACTGGCAGAGGCAGGCCTTGAGGTCATCGTCAATCCGCATGCGCGGAAGGGCATGGGCACGAGCATTGCCTGCGGCGTGGCCGCGAGTGCAAATGCCGGCGGCTGGGTCATTGCCCTCGCCGATATGCCAGACATTCCGGCGAGTGTCATCCAGTCGGTTGCCGACGGTCTGGCGCGTGGCGCGGACATCATTGCACCCTATTATCGCGGACAACGCGGCCACCCGGTCGGTTTTGCGGCACGCCACGCACCGGCCCTGCGGGCATTGCAGGCCGATCGTGGTGCGCGCGACATCATCGCGAACAACCGCAACACGCTGGAGCTGATCGAAATCCGGGACAGCGGTGTGATAAAGGACATCGATACGCCGGCCTCACTATCCAACCGTGTGCCAGGTCACTGAAAATTTCCATGTCGATAATTCGGTAATACCCCTGATCACCAAACTTAATTAGGGAAGCTCTGATTAATTACTATTAGCACGTCATTGCGAGCGAAGCGTGGCAATCTCACGATTATGAATCAGTAGTTTAGAGATTGCTTCGTTACTTCGT
>CAMYKJ010000240.1:884-4044 GCA_947258945.1 uncultured Ectothiorhodospiraceae bacterium | reverse complement strand
GAGCGACACACAGGACCTCGTCCGCGACCTGATCGCACGTGACTCCGTGACCCCGGACGATGCCGGTTGCCAGTCCGTGCTGGCCGGACGGCTCGGCGCAATCGGTTTCACTGTCGAGCACCTGCGCTTCGGCGAAGTCGACAACCTGTGGGCGCGTCGCGGCACAGACGGTCCGCTGCTTGCATTCGCCGGACATACCGACGTGGTACCGCCCGGCCCGCTGGATGCCTGGCAGTCCAATCCGTTTGCGCCCGAGGTGCGCGACGGTTACCTGTACGGGCGCGGTGCCGTGGACATGAAAAGCAGTATTGCCGCCATGGTCACTGCCTGCGAACGCTTTGTTGCCGCACACCCGGTACACCGGGGCTCGATTGCATTCCTGATAACCAGTGACGAGGAAGGCCCGTCCATCGACGGCACGGTCAGGGTGGTCGAGCACCTCGAGGCGCGCAACGAGAAAATCGACTGGTGCCTGGTCGGTGAACCCTCCAGCCGGGAACGCACCGGCGACATCATCAAGAACGGTCGCCGCGGTTCGCTCAACGGTAAGCTGCGCATCCATGGCAAACAGGGCCACGTCGCCTATCCCGGACTGGCCGACAACCCGATTCACCGTGCCGCACCGGCGCTGGCGGAACTCGCCGCGGTTGAATGGGACAGCGGCAACGAGCATTTCCCGCCGACCAGCTTCCAGATATCCAATATCCGCGCCGGTGACGGGACCGAGAACGTCATCCCGGGCACGCTGGATGTCATGTTCAACCTGCGCTTCTCCACCGAATCATCGGTCGAATCGATCCGCGGTCGAATCGATCCGCACGCGGACGCATGCCATTCTGGACCGTTACGGACTGGACTACACACTGGACTGGAAGCTCTCCGGGCAGCCGTTTATCACGCCGGCCGGCGAACTGGTGGATGCCGCCACCGCGGCCATCCGCAAGGTCACCGGTATCCATACCGGGCTCTCGACCAGCGGCGGCACCTCCGATGGCCGCTTTATTGCACCAACCGGTGCCCAGGTGGTCGAACTTGGACCGGTCAACGCCACCATCCACCAGGTAAACGAATGTATCCGGGTTTCAGAAATTGACGATTTATCTGTAATATACGAAGAAATTCTCAAACAATTACTCAGCTGAGCTTTTTCTTATGCAGGCAAGCCACTACAAGCGGTTGATCAGTCCCCTCAAGGTGACCGGCCTGCTGGCCAGCATGACCCTGCTCACCGCCTGCTCCATGGGTCAGATCATAGTGCGCAGCTCCCAGGCTATCCTCGACAGCGGTATCGAGGCGATGAACCGCGAGACCGACCTGCAACTCGCGCGCGCGGCCATTCCTGCCAATATCAAGCTCATCGAGGGCATGCTGATCGAGGACCCCGGCAATACCGTGCTGCGCCTGTATGCCGCGGAGGGTTTCTACGGCTACAGCTACGGCTTTATCGAAGGCGAAGACCGCACACGCGCGTCGCTGCTGTACCGGCGCTGCTACGAGCATGCACGACTGGCGCTGCAACAGGCCGGTCTGTCGGTGGACCCGGAGCGTACCGGTACGGAACAGCTGGCCAACGCAGTCGCGCGGCTCGACAGCCGCGCGGTGCCGGCGCTGTTCTGGACTGCCTCCTGCCTCGGCAAGTGGATCGACCTCAACCGCGATGATGTCAGGAGCATCGCCGGCGTCGGCAATGCCGCCGCCCTGATGCAGGGCGTCATCGAACACGACGATGACTACTACCACGGCGGCGCACACATGTTTTTCGGTGTCTATTACGGCGCCCGTGCGCCCATGCTGGGCGGCGACTTCACGCGCTCGCAACAGCACTTTGCGCGTGCGGACGAGATCAACGGACAGAAACTGCTGCTGGTCGATCTGCTCAAGGCGGAATACCTGTACCGTCAGCAGCTGGACCGCAAGGCATTCCATGACACGCTGCAAAAGGTTCGCAATGCACCGGATGACCTGTATCCCGAGATGGCGCTGGTTAACGCCATCGCCAGGCGAAAGGCGCATGAGCTGCTGGCACACGAGGACGACTGGTTTTGAACGGCGCCCGGACAAGCCGCCTGCTGATTATCCTGCCGGTCGCGCTGGTCCTCGCATTCGTCACCCGGCCGCTGCTGGCCGAAAAGACCTGGGAACTCAAGTTCGCCACACTCGCCCCGTCGGGCACCACCTGGATGAACCTGCTAGAGGAATGGGCGGAGACCGTAAAGACGGAAAGTGACGGCCGGCTGGTGTTCAAAATTTACCCCGGCGGCGTCCAGGGGGATGAACCCGACGTACTGAAAAAGATCCGCTTCGGACAGCTGCATGGCGGTGCCTTTACCGGCTATGGTATCGGGCGGATCTATTCACCCGCGCGCGTACTGGAGCTGCCGTTCCTGTTCGAGAACATCCGCGAAATCGACTACGTGCGCGAGCAGCTCATGCCGGATATCGAGCAGGGTTACCGCGACAACGGCTACGAGATGCTCGGCTGGATGGAAGTCGGCTACGTGTATTTTTTTTCCAGGCAACCGATCCGCTCACTCGACGACCTGGCAAAGGCGCGCCTCTGGTACTGGCAGGGTGATCCGCTGGGCAAGGCGTTTTTCGATGCCAGCGGACTGTCGCCGGTCCCCCTGTCCGTCATCGACGTCTATACCAGCCTGTCGACCGGCATGATCGATACCGTGTATGCACCGCCGCTCGGCGCCCTGGCCCTGCAGTGGTTCTCGAAGACGCAATACATCACCAATGTGCCGATGGCCAACGGTATCGGTTCACTGGTGGTGTCGCGCCGGTTTTTCCAGGGGCTGCCGCAGGACCTGCAGCTGCTGCTGAAGCGCACGGGGCGTGCCACCGGCGAGAAGCTGGTCACCGCGACGCGCCGCGATAACGAGGCCGGACTGGAGGTTTTGCAGGAACACGGCCTGCAGCTGATCGAGGGCGATGCCGACCTGCTCAGCGGAGAGATCGAGACCATCAGCGAGGCGGCCGGCCAGTCCCTGATCGACAACGGTTATTTACCGGGCTCGCTGATCGAGCGTGTGCGGGCACTGATCCGCGAGTACCGCGTGACGCCCGCGGAAACACCGCCGCATGCCGATGGCTGAACCCGCCTGGGTCACCAGCCTGCGACACTCGCTGGTCCGCCTGGACGGCTTCATGGCCTGCA
>CAMYKJ010000240.1:0-869 GCA_947258945.1 uncultured Ectothiorhodospiraceae bacterium | reverse complement strand
CGCACAGGTTGTGCTGCGCAACCTGTTCGACAGCGGCATTCCGCACGCGGATATCCTGTCCCGTTACCTGGTGCTGTATGTGACCTTCTTCGGCGCCGCCCTGGCGATCGAGGAGCACCGCCATATCCGCATCGATGTGCTGGCCGTGCTGGTCGAACCGGATCGACTGCATGCACTCAGGCGTCCGCTGTATCTGGTCTCGGCCATCGTGTGCACGATACTGACCTGGGCCGCCATACGTTTCTGGTATGACGACTGGCAGTACGTGGCGGAGTACGAGCGCTGGACATCCATCCTTGCGCTCATCACCCCGTTCGGCTTCGGCCTGTTGAGCGTACACTTCCTCCTCGGTGCCGTGTTTCCCAACAGCCGGGATGAAGGGCAACTATGACCGGGCTGCTGGTCGTCTGCATCATATTGCTGGCCCTGCTGGGCATGCCGCTGTTTATCGCCCTGGCCGCCGGCAGCCTGCTGGCAACGTACAATGCCGGCCTTGACCCGGCGCTGCTGGCCGTCGAGCTGAACCGCCTCGCCGCATCGCCCTACCTGGCCGCGATCCCGCTGTTCACCTTCGCCGGTGTGGTGCTGGCCGCGGGCGGCGCGCCCCAGCGCATGATCCAGCTGTTCAATGCCATGGTCGGCTGGCTGCCCGGCGGCATGGCCGCCGTCACGCTCGGCTCGTGCGCATTCTTTACCGCATTCTCCGGCGCCTCGGGTGTGACCATCCTGGCCCTCGGCGGCCTGATGTTCCCCATGCTGCTGCATGCCGGCTACGGGGAACGCTTCAACCTGGGGCTGCTGACGACCTCGGGATCGCTCGGGCTGCTGTTCCCGCCGAGCCTCGCCATCCTGCTGTACGGCATCGTCTC
>CAMYKJ010000239.1 GCA_947258945.1 uncultured Ectothiorhodospiraceae bacterium | reverse complement strand
TTTTGCCGGCTCACCCATGTAATCGAGGAAGTTGACCAGATCGCGTATGGCACGGTCGTATTCCTTCGGCGTCATCAGGCCCGGCTCGGCCAGCTCCAGTGTCACCTCTTTCCTTGTATTGCCATCGTGGTCCTTGACGGAAGTGATAACGGGATCCTGCCAGCCCTGCAACTCCCAGAGCACATGCGGCATGCCGACATCGGGAAACACCAGGTTGTTCACGCCGATGATCTTGGAATCATCGCGGTAAAAACTGCGCATATAAGTATACAGCCAGTCAACGCCACGCGCGCGCGCGATCACCGTCAGGTCCGGCGGTACGATGCCGAACCATTCCTTGGAGTCCGCGTCGGCGGTCGCCACCGTCATCAGGTCACCGAGCTTGCCGCCGGTGAACATCAGGTGTTCCTTTACCAGCTGGTCCTCGATGCCGAGGTCCCTGCCGATACGTTCATAGCGCATCAGTTCCGCAGAATGACAGCTCAGACAGTAGTTGACGAACAGCCGCGCACCGCGCTGCAGTGACTGCTTGTTGTTCGGATCAATGTTTGCCTTCTCCAGGTGCACACCACCGGCAGCGGCAAACACCCAGGCGGGCGCCAGCAACAGCAATGCTGTAATTACGAACCTCTTCATGATGTCACCCTGTCAGGTACCGGCTTCGTCTTGTCCATTTTTGTGTAGATGGGCATGAGGAAAAAGAACGCGAAATAAATAACCGTGCAAATGCGTGCAATCCAGGTATACAGCGTGGTCGGTTGCTCCATACCCAGCCAGCCGAGGATGACGAAGCTGATCACGAACAGCGCCAGCCAGACCTTGTAGAGGGTACCGCGATAACGGATCGACTTGACCGGGCTGCGGTCCAGCCAGGGCAGGAAAAACAGCACCACGATCGACACGCCCATCGCCAGCACGCCCGGGAAGGAGGATCCCCCGAGGGACGGGATCGCACGCAGGATGGCGTAGAACGGCGTGAAGAACCACAGCGGCGCAATATGCTCCGGAGTCTTCAGCGGATCGGCCGGGATGAAGTTGTTGTGTTCCAGAAAGTAGCCCCCCATCTCGGGCATGAAGAACACCACGATGGAAAAGAAGATCAGGAACACGATTACACCGACGATGTCCTTCACGGTGTAATAGGGGTGGAACGGAATACCGTCCACCGGATTGCCGTCAGGTCCCTTGTTCTTTTTGATTTCCACACCGTCAGGATTGTTCGAACCGACCTCGTGCAGCGCCAGCAGATGCAATACGACCAGTGCCAGCAGCACGATCGGCACGGCGATCACGTGAAAGGCGAAGAAGCGGTTCAGGGTCGCGTCTGCCACCACGTAGTCACCGCGAATCCACTCGGCTATGCCCTCGCCAATGTACGGAATCGCGCCGAACAGGTTGATGATCACCTGCGCACCCCAGTATGACATCTGGCCCCAGGGCAGCAGATAGCCCATGAAGGCCTCGGCCATCAGACAAACATAGATGATCATCCCGAAGATCCAGATCAGTTCGCGCGGTTTCTGGTAGGAGCCGTACAGCAGGGCGCGGAACATATGCAGGTACACCACGATGAAGAATGCCGAGGCACCGGTGGAATGCATGTAGCGGATCAGCCAGCCCCAGTTGACATCACGCATGATGTACTCGACCGAGTTGAACGCCAGTTCCGCGTCCGGCTTGTAGTTCATGGTCAGCCAGATACCGGTCACGATCTGTATCACCAGCACAAACAGGGCCAGCGAGCCGAAGTAATACCAGAAGTTGAAGTTTTTCGGGGCGTAGTATTTTGCCAGGTGTTCGTTCCACATGCTGCTCAGCGGGAAGCGCGCATCGATCCAGCCGAGCAGGCCGCCCTGCCACTTGTCTGCAGTGTTGCCGGCCATTATGCGACCTCCTGGTCTTCGCCAATCACGATTACCGCGTCAGTGATAAAGCGGTACGGGGGGACCGGCAGGTTTTTCGGTGCCGGCATGCTCTTGAAGAAGCGGTACGGGGGGACCGGCAGGTTTTTCGGTGCCGGCATGCTCTTGAAGACACGGCCTGACATGTCGAACTTGGAGCCGTGACACGGACAGAAGAAACCGCCCTGCCAGTCGGCACCGAGATCGATCGGGGCCACGTCCGGCCGGTAGGTCGGCGAACAGCCCAGGTGTGTGCAGATCCCCACCAGCACAAGAATCTCCGGCTTGATGGAGCGCTCCGGGTTTTTTGCATACTCCGGCTGATCTGAAATTTCCGAAGTGACATCGGCCAGCACCGGCTCGATCTCCGCCAGCTTGTCCAGGATCTCCCGGGTGCGCTTGACGATCCAGACCGGCTTGCCACGCCACTCGACGCGGATCATCTGCCCCGGCTCCAGTTTACTGATGTCGGCCCGGACCGGCGCACCGGCGGCACGCGCCTTGGCGCTGGGCGCCATGGATGAAATAAACGGTACCAGCAGGAAACCGACACCGACCGCACCGATGGCGGTGGTGGCTTGTGTCAGAAATCGACGTCTCGCGGGATTGGTATCATCGCCACTCATGCGGGGAATCTCCAGATATCTATTAAAATCAGTGAATTAAAGGCCTTTTCTAGCTGCGACTTGCCTCATATTGATATTCAATCATTTCGGAATATTCTGATTTGGTACAGGAAGATTCCGGGAACCGCATAGGATGGTGCAAGTACCTGTTGAGGTCAAGGGCAACACCGGGAAAAACACTCTGTTGCAGGCAAAATAATCGCGGCAAGCGGGCTGCCGCTGCCGCTTCAGACGGGGTTATCGATGTCGATGAACCGGTGTGCCAGCCCGAAGCGCCCGGCCAGGTGATCGCCCAGTGCCTGGATGCCGTAGCGCTCCGTTGCATGGTGGCCGGCCGCAAAATAGTGAATGCCGCACTCGCGGGCGATATGCACCGTCTGTTCGGAAATCTCGCCGCTGATGAAGGCATCCAGTCCACGGCCGACGGCCGCTTCAAGGTATGACTGCGCTGCGCCGGTGCACCAGCCAACCCGGCTGATGGTTTGTGCACTGCCGGGGATGTGCTGGGGCGTCCGCCCCAGGCATTGTTCAATATGCCCGCACAGGTCTTCCGGCGTCCGTGGCTCAGCCAGATCGCCTTCACATGCCAACTGCAGACCGCCCTCCTCGCCGAACGATCCGGTCTGTCGCAGGCCGAGGACACGGGCAAGCTGGGCGTTGTTGCCCAGTTCGGCATGCGCATCCAGCGGCAGGTGCCAGGCCAGCAGGCTGGTGTCAGTGGAGAGCAGCTGCCGGAGACGCGCACGTTTCATACCGGTGACGCGCGCATCCTCGCCTTTCCAGAAGTAGCCATGGTGGACCAGGACGGCATCCGCACCGGCCGCCGCCGCCGCCTCCAGCAGGGCCAGGCTTGCCGTCACACCGGACACGATGGTGCGTACCTGCGGGCGACCCTCGACCTGCAGGCCGTTCGGACAGTAGTCACTGAAACCGTCCGACTGCAACAGACCGTTGGTGTATTCGACCAGCTCGTGCAGGGAGACCATTGCCAGTGTTCCTGTATCTGTTGCGTTGTTTTTGGGCGTACAATCAATACCGGTTCAACAGGGTAACGCAGCCATGGCATTTCGCAAGTCATTCGTATTTATCGTACAGACCGTCATGACCGGTCTGGCGGCCGCCTTTCTCTACGTATTGCTGATACAACCGGACCTGCTGCGCAATGACGACCGGGTGGTCGAAGTCACATCGACGCCCGCTACCGATCCACAACCCGCCCGCAGCAACATGCCCGGCCTGGCCAGCGGCCCGGTATCCTACGCGGACGCGGTCGACCGCGCGGCACCGGCCGTGGTCAACATCCACACGGCCAAGGTCATTACCCGCCGCGTTCACCCACTGCTGGACGACCCGATTTTCCAGCAGTTTTTTGGCAACCGCTTCTCGCAATCACGCAAGGAAGTGCAAACCAGTCTCGGCTCGGGGGTACTGATCAGCCGACAGGGCTACCTGCTGACCAACAACCATGTCATCGACGGCGCTGACGAGATTCAGGTCCTGCTCGCCGATGGCCGCAGCACGCGCGCCACCGTGGTCGGCACCGATGCCGATACCGATGTTGCGGTACTGCACATCGAAGTCGACAACCTGCCGGCCATCGTCATCGGCGATTCGCAGAGCCTGCGTGTCGGCGACGTCACCCTGGCCATCGGCAATCCGTTCGGCGTCGGGCAGACCGTGACATTCGGCATCATCAGCGCCACCGGGCGCGACCGGCTCGGCATCAATGCCTACGAGGAATTCATCCACTCGGCATCAATGCCTACGAGGAATTCATCCAGACGGATGCCGCCATCAATCCGGGCAACTCGGGCGGCGCACTCATCAACGCGCGCGGCGAACTGATCGGCATCAACTCCGCGATCTACAGCCGTTCGGGTGGCTCGCAGGGTATCGGCTTTGCCATTCCGATCAGCCTCGCCAAGGACATCATGACCCAGATCATCGAGCAGGGTCACGTGGTACGTGGCTGGCTGGGGATCGAGGCCCAGGACCTGACGCCGGCACTGGCCGAGTCACTGAATATTCCCGGTGTGCGGGGTGTACTGATTGCCGGTGTGCTGCGTGACGGCCCGGCCGATACTGCAGGTATTGAACCGGGCGATGTCATCACATCGATCAACAGTGTGGACATGACAGATGCGCGCGCGGCCATGAAGGCCATCTCGAGCCAGCGCCCGGACACCTTTATTGAACTGGCCGGTATCCGCCAGGGGCAGTCGTTTGCATTGAAGGCGCGCGTCATCCAGCGCCCGCTGCAATCCGGGACCCTCGACTAAAGCAGTCGCGCCAGGGCGTCGAGGAATGCGCGGTTTTCGTCCGGCAGGCCTACGGTCACCCGCAGGCAATCGCGCAGGGCATCCGCACTGCCATGCAGGTTCTTGATGAGAATCCCTGCCTCGCGCAGGCCGGCAAACAGTGCTTCGGCGCGCCCGGCCGGTGCGCGAAACAGGATGAAGTTTGCCTCGCTCGGGTAAACTGCAAGGCCTTCGAATTCACTCAGCCCGGCAAACAGTATCTCGCGCTCCGCACGTATCGCCCGCGCCTGCCCGTCGAACATCGCCTTGTGACGCAGGGCAAACGACCCTGTCAGCTGGTTCAGGGTGCCGATGTTGTACGGCAGTCGCGTCTTGTCGATTTGCTCCAGCCAGGCAGGCTTGCCGGCCAGCACGCCCAGCCGCAGGCCGGCGAGACCCAGCTTGGAGACGGTGCGCAACACCAGCAGATTGTCGAATTCGCCGAGTGACGACATGAAGCTCGCATCGGTAAACGGTGCATAGGCCTCATCGACCACCACCAGGCCCCCGGCCAGAGCGAGCACTTCGCGCATGATGTCCGCGTCGAACAGATTGCCGGTCGGGTTGTTCGGATAGGCCAGGAAGATCACGGCCGGCTGCTGCTCCCCGATGGCTGCCAGCAGCCGTTCACGATCGAGAGAAAAGTCGTCATTCAGCGGCACGCCGCTGAACGCCAGGCCGCACACCGTGGCGATCTGGCGATACATCAC
>CAMYKJ010000238.1 GCA_947258945.1 uncultured Ectothiorhodospiraceae bacterium | reverse complement strand
GGTGATTCTGATCATATGGGTTCTGCTGTTCGACCTGCTGATGGCATCGATATTCATGTCGCAGAAACATGGCCAGGAACGGCTGCGTTATCGCCACATTTTGCTGTGGGACGGATTCCTGCTTGTTGCGCTGTTCGCCTTCTGGGGCCCCTTCTTTGCTTCCTTGCTAGACGGTGGCTAATTCACTTGGCCCATAAGGGGAGATCAATAGGAGTCTGACCCCATTGATTACACTACTGTGCGCCGATCCAGTCGAGGCCGAGCGGGTTCTCCGGGTCCACACCGTCCATGAACGGCAGGTTTCGCTGCTCGTGTGTCAGCTGGTAGACCAGGCCGATCCAGTTGCCGACAATGGCCTCGGCGGTATCGTGCCAGGTGTTGTCGAGGTGACCGGCAACCAGCGACTCCGGGTGCCGCCTCCAGTCGCACCCGGTACTCGTTCAGAATGGCCTGCTCGCGCGGCTTGAAGTGATTGTCGGGAAACGGCGGATAGTCTGCGCGCTCACCGGCGGCAAAGCGCAGCACCTCGCGCTTGTACTCCTTTAACAGCGAGACGGTGTCGTATTCCGGGTGACCCTGGAAGTAAACGACACGGAACCCGTCCGCACTGACGGCAAGATGCACCCCCGCTTGTGTACTCTCCACCAGCACGTGCAGGCCGGCCTCCCGGAACTGCGCGGCACTGATGTCATTGAAACGCGAATGCGGCACGTCGAACTGCGTGTTGACGTCGTTGACCAGCGGATGTGTTGTCCGGATCACCCGGTGCGGGAACACGCCCCAGCGCTTGCCGCCGGGCAACGGGCTGCGCTTCTCGCCATGCCGGAACTGCAGTGCCGCATGCGTGGCAAGACAGGAACACAGCACCGAGGTCACGTTCTCGCACGCCCAGTCGAACACCGTGCGCAGCGGCTCCCAGAAGGGTTCCTGCGGCAGGTCGGGATGGGTGACGTTGGCGCCGGTAATGATCAGCGCATCCAGCCCCTCGGCCCGAATCTGCTCGAAGGAGTCGTAGTATTGTCCGATATGCGCCCGCGCCGCCTCGCCGCGCGGCAGTTCCGGCAGCGTGAACGGGTGCAGGTAGAACTGCGCGATCGGATTGCTCTCCCCCACCAGCCGGAAGAACTGGCGCTCGGTCGCGGCCAGTGCCGCATCCGGCATCATGTTCAGCACACCGATATGCAGCTCGCGGATGGTCTGCTGTACCGCACGGTCCGGCGTGAGGATGGTCTGGCCTTCCTCGCGCAGGCGCTCGAAGGTGGGCAGCTCGTTGTGGGCAACGATCGGCATCTGCCCTACTCCTCGCCAGCCGCCTTGCGCTCGATGGCGATTTCCAGCAGATCCAGAAAGTCGCGTTCGTCACGCACCGCCGCCACCTCGTGCGAGGTCACGGTGTAGCCGTGCGGGCGCGCAATCGCCTCGTAGCGTGGCACGCGGGAATGGAACAGGCGCGGGAACACCCAGCGACAGAAATCATCCGGATCCATCTCGGCGGCATATTCGAGCCCATTCAGCCCGAGGTACTCCCGTAATTGATCTTCCAGAAACCCGGGTCGGTAATACAGGGGCTTGGGACTGGTCTGGGCACGCTCGATCAGCGCCTGCTCCTCGGAAGCCTCGGTCACCCGGATGTACAGGATCAGCGAGTGCTGCACCAGCAGGTCGATCACCGGCGGTTCATCGAGTTCGCACAGGCTGCCACCCACGTCGTTGACGAAGTTGTCGTAGCCGTAGATATCGTGTGCCTTGCGGATGAACTCCGGCACGTCCCGCATGGCAGCGATCTCCGCCCGGCGGTAGTCTGCCTGGCGCCGGGAAAACTCCTCCAGCGGCACGCCACCGATCTCGGGATTGCCGAGCTTGCCGACAAAACTCATCACCGGGCCCAGGTCGTCGACTTTTATATTGTTGCTGATATGGATCCAGTCGCGGCGCAGAAGATCGCGCAGGAACGGCACCTGCATCGCCTGTTGCTTGATGAGATCCATGATCGGCTCATCCAGGTAGCGGGTACCGATGCGGTAGTCGCCCGAGTAGTGAAACCAGTGATGGTTGCGCAGCAGCATCGACAGGTGGGTCTTGCCCACGCCGGACATTCCCAGCAAGGTAACGCTCTTGTTCTTCCAGGCGCGAAACTCGTCGATTGTAAATTTCATTGGGTAACTCTGGAGCGGTTTATCAGGGAAGTTTACCCGAGAACAGCGGCATCAGAAACAACAGTAACAAATATGGTAGAAATGGTGTAGAAATGGTGTCAGAGCACATTTTCTACTTATATTATAGTTAAATGTGCTCTGACACCTTTTTACCGAACTGCAACGAATCGGCAGCCGCGGTGTTGCCGTAATCGATACCGCCACCAATCTGGCTGCGCCGGGGAATCAGTTGCACACATTGCACTGGACGCGGGACCGCAACGGAAGCATGAATGTAATGCTCAACGGCAATCCCGTGTTAAGTACCAGCGACCGCGGCCTGCGCGATCCCTTCGATGGCATCGAATTCAGCAACCGCAGTGGTGGAAACAATAGGGACAGATTTATTAATTCATCACAGAAATAAATCTGTCCCCTCTCTTCCCTTCTATTGCGTCTCTTCGCTCTGCAGGATCGTCTTGAAGAGTTCGAGGTCCCGTTCGAAAGCCTGGTGGTCGAACCACAGGTCGTTGTCGCGATAGTAGCTCTGGACCGCGCTCGCGAGTTTATCGAACTCCGCGACGCTGGGTTTCCGGGCCTCGTCACGCTCGGGATTCATGTCCATCATTGTACGGTAGTCCCACGCGGTCGC
>CAMYKJ010000237.1 GCA_947258945.1 uncultured Ectothiorhodospiraceae bacterium | reverse complement strand
GAAGACAATCCACTGAGTAGCGGGGAGACTGTGATGGATCTGCTCTTGATATTTCTGGTGATGGTCTTGCTGCTCCTGCTGAAGGGTTTCTTCTCGGGTACGGAGATCGCCCTGGTCAACTCGGACAAGTTCAAGATGCACCACAAGGCGAACCAGGGTCACCGGGGCGCGAAGCTGTTGCTCAAGCTGTTCCAGACGCCGGACGTGCTGCTCGGAACGACACTGGTCGGAACCAATATATCGACCATTATTCTGACCACGCTCGGCACCATGCTGATGATCCGCTCGTTTGGGCAGTTCGGAGATTTGTACGCCGTACTGCTGTTTACCCCGCTGTTCCTGATACTGGGCGAGATTGTTCCAAAGAGCGTGTATCAGCATAAGTCCAACGAGATCGCGCCGGTGGTGGTATTTCCCCTGCAGGTATTCTCCATACTGTTCTATCCCCTCGTGTTCGTCTTCTCGCGCATCGCGCGCCTGGCCGCGCGTCTGGTGGGGGGCGGCAAGACCGAACAGAATGTGTTTATTACCCGCGAACAGATGCGCATGGTGGTCGAGATGGCGGAGCGCGGGGCGAATGTGGATGTGTTTGACCGGGTGCGCATCAAGCGGGCAATCCGTTTTGCGGACACCTCGGTTGGCGAGGCCATGATCCCGCTGGCCGATATAACGGCAATCAACCGCAATCGCGATACACGCAGTGCCATTACACTGGTGCGCAAGCGTGGCTATAACCGGTTGCCTGTATACAGCAGTAACATCAGCAATATCGTGGGTATCGTGACGATGACGACCTGGGACCTGATGGACGAGCAGCTGCCGGAGCGGGCGCTGGAGGAAGTCATGAAGCCTGCCCACTATGTTTCGCCCTACCAGACCATCGACCAGTTGCTGCCGGTCCTGCGTACCCGGGACGATCACATGGCAATCGTGGTGAATGAGTTCGGCTCGGCAATCGGCATGATTACCATGGAAGATATCCTCGAGGAGGTCGTCGGCGAGATCGATGTGGGTTACGACTTCGAGGAATACCTGCCGCGTCGCAAGCGTATTTTCGAAATGCTCGATGAAGAGACCTACCTGATGGATGCACGCCTGCCGATTTCGGAAGTCAACGAGTTGCTTGGCACCAGTATGCCGGCGGTTGAGTCCCATACCATCGGCGGCCTGATGATGGCCCGCTTGCGGCATATCCCCGCTGAAGGAGACTCTATCGTGGAATCAGGCTTCAGGTTTACGGTCACGGAGGCAACCGACCGGGCCGTGTTGAAGTTGCGGGTAGAGCCGGAATAAGTTACCAGGATACATTCACCGCCCCTGTGCGATAAGCCATGCCTGTGTCGGGACAATTGCCGGCATGAGGCCTGGGTGGCCGGATGTGCCCCGGGCCGGGATCAGCCGGGCAGTTCAAATTTTTTTCTGGGCAGCAGTTCTTCGCGTGGAAACCTGGCCAGCGTCACGACACGGGGCGACTCATTACCGATGACCACCTCGGTCAGCTCGAGCCTGTTGCTGGGCTCTGGCGAGTCGTCGCTGATCTTGATACCCATCTTGTTGAGTCTGAGCGGAGTCTCGCTGACCTTGACAAAGTTGTCGGGCCTCCTGAAGACGCCCGTTACCTGCTCCAGCAATACCTGGGGTGTCAGTAGTACCGGTGTATTCATCATCTCCTGCTCGACGGTTTTCAGTTCCAGGGTGGTTTCCCTGATGTCCTCTGCAAGGCTGGCTGCAGCCCCGCTGCCGGATTCGATTTCCCTGGCGCGTTGCTGCAGATGCCTGAGTCGGGTGTGCAGTATCCGGTGCCTGCTCTGCAGGCGGTGGCTGACAAGCTTGAGATGCATAATCTGTCCGAGCGCATTTGTCACCAGGCCCTGGAACAGGCAGTGCTTGAGTCCCGCGCGTGTTTCGGCCTCGCTGGGTGCCGGCGAATAGACCCGGTGATCGGAGAAGCTGACGGCAACCTGCCGGACATCCTTTTTCAGGATGCCGTCCGACAGTTCCATGCCCAGTACTGTTTTCTCGGTCCGGTGCATACACAGCAGTGCACAGCAGGATGAATCAGCTTCGTGTATTTCTTCCATGTAATCCTGAATCTCGGAACTGTGACTGAATACAGACTGCAGATCGCTGACATTCGTAAAGTAGGCATTCACATACGGATTGGTGGCAAAGGTCCTGCGGCTGATATCGATGGCTGCCGGGATCCGGCCAACCAGCTCATCGGCGTATTCAAGCGAGGAATGAATGACACCGTGCAGTTTCTTCTGGTAACCCGGCACAAGCCGTATCCAGCCGTATCCTGCTGTCGGTGCTGTCCACCACGCTATCCACGGTGTTGAGGATCTCGGGGTTGCGGCTGCGCCCCATGGTGTCCCGGTAGTGATGGATCGAGTCCCACAGCCCGGTCAGCCTGTCACCAAGGAAGTCCTTCATGTCGATTGCCCCCGTTGTTGCAGCCACCGGAATGTGTTCTCGTGTTGCCGGTGCCGTGCGGGCCATGGCGGCCGCTACGTAGTCAAATATAGGGGATCCTGCCTGTTTTTTCCAATCCGGCCAGGCAGTCGACAGGGCGGGCAGCCGGTACTGCCGGTGGGCACGCGCGGACCGGGATTATGCCGGGGTTACGTCCGCAGATACTGATGATCGCTGTAAGGCCTGCCCGGGTGGCCGGGCTCCGCAGGCGGGTAGGCTATAATGACCGGTACGCTGCCTGTGCAGGCATCATCACTCCGCTGTGCGGAAGGGGCCGCTTCGCAATGCCGTTTACCCGTTTCCGGCCATCTGGCACCTGGCAGTTCTGCGATGCTTCTCCCTCTGACATTCAGGCATGGCCAAGATAACCGTCATCAAGCAACCTGAAGGCGACCGCACCCCGTTTTTGCGGGGGATCCTGGTGCAATCCCTGGTCGATGCGGGTCTCGCCTTCGATGAGGCCTATGTGCTGGCCCGGATGACCAGAAATGAGCTGCAGGACAGGCAGGAAATAACCAGTACGGAACTGAAGGGCAGGGTGGCCGTGCTGCTGGAAGAGCACCATGGCAACGCCAAACGCAGGGCCTATGAAATCAGCCCCGTCAATGAGCCGGCTATCGTCATCCACACACCCGCCCGCAGCGCGCCGTTTTCAGTCGGCGTCATGGCCCATTCGCTGGAAACCTGCGCCATCCCGCCGGAGATGGCCATGCGGGGTGCGCGCATGGTTCTTGCAACCCTGAGAAAAACGGGTCACCGGGAAATCGATCACAAGGCATTACGCCGGATTATTTTCAGGTGCCTGTGTGAACATTGTTCAAGGGACCTGGCCGAACGCTATCTGTCATGGCGCAGGTTCGAGAACAGCGGCATACCCCTGGTTATCCTGATTGGAGGCGCTACCGGCAGCGGCAAGAGTACCGTTTCGGCCG
>CAMYKJ010000236.1 GCA_947258945.1 uncultured Ectothiorhodospiraceae bacterium | reverse complement strand
GCGCAGCGAGAACGGCTGCGCCATGCGCACGATGGTGTCATACACGGCGGTATCGCCGTGCGGGTGATACTTACCGATGACATCACCGACGATGCGGGCTGATTTCTTGTAGGCTTTGTTCCAGTCGTTGCCCAGCTCGCTCATGGCAAACAACGCACGGCGATGGACCGGCTTGAGGCCATCGCGCACATCCGGCAGCGCGCGCCCGACGATCACGCTCATGGCGTAATCGAGATAGGACTGCTTCATCTCGTCTTCGAGATTGACAGGCAGGACTTCTTTGGCGAAATCGGTCATCTGGACGGGTAAAATACGGTTCCCTGTTAATACACGCAGATGCTGTTATTCCCTCTGGCGGCAATCACAGCATTAAAGACGGGCCATTTTAGCACAGCCGACTCCCCCACTACACCCGGGAAATATCGAATTGTGGAGGCACTGAGGCCGTCTGCGGAGGATTTGACCGAATCAGCGCGCGGATGAGCCCTGGGCGGGCATCCCGACCAGGGCCTGCAGTTTGCGCGTGTCCGGGGCGGCCACCACGCCGGCCTCGGTGACCAGATAATCGACCAGCCCGGCCGGGGTCACGTCGAATACCGGGTTCCAGGCCCGGGCCCCGGCCGCGGCGATCGGCTGTCCGCCGAATTCGAGGATTTCGCTCGCCGGGCGCTGTTCGATGGTGACCCGGCTGCCGTCCGCGATGGACAGATCGAGCGTCGACACGGGCGCCACGACCATCATCCGCACACCGTAGTGGCGACAGCTGACGGCCAGCTGACTGGTACCGATCTTGTTGATGACGTCGCCATTGGCCGTTACCCGGTCAGCGCCGGTGATCACCCACTGCACCTTGCCGGCCTGCATCAGGGCAGACGCGGCGTTGTCGGTGATCAGCGTCACCGGGATGGCATCCTGCACCAGTTCCCAGGCCGTCAGGCGGGCGCCCTGCAGCCATGGCCGCGTTTCGCCGGCATAGACATCCGCCAGTTTTCCGGCCGCCCAGGCACTGCGCACCACACCCAGCGCAGTGCCGTAACCGCCGGTGGCAAGCGAGCCGGTATTACAATAGGTCAGCGCGGAATCCCCTGTATTTATAAGGTCTGCACCACTGTCACCCATGCGGTGGTTGGCCGCGACATCCTCGGCGTGAATACGCCTGGCCTCAGCCAGCAACGCCACTACCGGATCGCCCTGCAGCTGCGACATGCATGTCCGCATGCACTCCAGCGCCCATACCAGGTTGACCGCGGTTGGCCGCGCCGCTGCCAGCACCTCGATGTCCGCCGCGACCCCTGCCTGCCAGTCGTCCCGGTCACGGTGCCGCTGCGCCGACAGCACCACGGCATAGGCGGCGGTAATGCCGATGGCCGGCGCACCGCGCACCACCAGGTCACGGATGGCCCCGGCGACCGGTGCGGCCGCCGTGAAGTGGAGATAGCGGGTCTCGCCCGGCAGCCGGCGCTGGTCCAGCAGGCGCAGGCCGTCCCCGGTCCATTCGATCGCCTGGAAGGAAGATTCTGTGAATGACATAACGACCTGTATAACAGTGGACTCGTGTGAACCTGTCTATTGTACTGATTGATTCCGAAAAAAGTTGCCTTGGGAGGGTGGTTTACCCCACAATATGCGACTAGAATACGCCATACAGCGTACAGCTTCCTACAATCACGAACCCACAGGAGTGGCAGCAATGAAGAACAAATTACGAATCGGTGGAGTCATCATCTCCGTAGCAGCAGGCGTGCTGCTTTCCAGCACGGCAATGGCCGATATGGCCGGCAAGGCCAATGACAGCTATGTCGGCAATGCCGCCAGCGGCAATCAGGTCATTCGCGACAGCAGCGGCGACTGCGTACGCACCGGCTCATGGAAGTCTGGTGACATGACCGTGGACTGCGGCGCAGCACCGAAGGTCGAGGCCAAGGCACCGCCGCCTCCGGCTCCGGCACCACCACCCGCACCCAAGTATGAAACCATGAGCCTGTCCGCCGGCGCCCTGTTCGACATCAACAAAGCCTCACTCAAGCCGGAAGGCAAGGCGGAGCTGGATAATGTTGCCAGCAAGATCGGCGGCACGGCACGCGTATCCGACATCAAGATCGTCGGCCACACCGACAGCAGTGGCGCCGAGGACTACAACCAGCAGTTGTCCGTACGCCGCGCCACCACCGTACGTGACTACCTGGCCTCCAAGGGCGTGGACCGCAACCTGATGTCCGTATCCGGCATGGGTGAGTCGAGCCCGGTCGCCAGCAACGCCACCACCGCGGGTCGCGCAGCGAACCGTCGGGTCGAAGTAAAGATCGGTGTAACCAAGCAGGTCAAATAACACCCGACCGGTGCAACCATGAACCCACCGCCTTCACTGGCGGTGGGTTTTTTATTGTATGGAGAAAA
>CAMYKJ010000235.1 GCA_947258945.1 uncultured Ectothiorhodospiraceae bacterium | reverse complement strand
GTCGCCGTGCGCCATACTGTCTATCGACTTGATAATGCCGGTGCCGGCAAGCCGACCGATCCTGACCGCACCCTGCCGGTCGCCACCCTGGATCTGGGCACGGTATTCGAACGCAATGGCAGCTGGAGCGGCCGGCCGTACATCCAGACGCTGGAACCACGCCTGTTCTACCTCTATGTCCCGCACAAGGACCAGGACAACCTGCCCATCTTCGACACCGATGACTACGATCAGAACATCTGGTCGCTGTTTCGCGAAAACCGCTTCAGCGGTCCGGACCGCATGGGTGATGCCAACCAGCTGGCCGTCGCCCTGTCGACCCGCATCGTCGACCCTGCCAGCGGCCGGCAGCTGCTGAGTGCCAGCCTTGGAACGCTGCTGTATTTCCGCGACCGCACCGTCATCCTGCCGGGCGAGACGGTCGCCACCCAGGACAGCTCCGCCCTGATCGGCGAGCTGTCCGTGGGGCTGTCCCGCCGCTGGAGCGCACTGGGTGAGGTGCACTGGAACCCGCACACTTCACAGTCGGTACGCAACGATGTCCAGTTGCAATACCGCGCCGGTCCGCGCCGCCTGCTGAACCTGGGCTACCGCTTCCGGGACGGCATCCAGGAACAGGCCGATTTTTCCTTCCTCTGGCCGTTCGGTCGCGCATGGCATGCGGTCGGGCGCTGGTACTACGCCATGGATGACAATGAAACTATCGAGGCACTGGCGGGTCTTGGTTATGAGCGCTGCTGCTGGGGGGTCCAGGTGCTGGCCCGCAGCTATATCAATAATGACAGCCGCAGGCGCAACAATACCTTGTTCATCCAGCTCGAGTTGAAGGGCCTGGGCAAGCTCGGCAGCAGCGTCGATGACGCACTTGAACGTGGTATCCTTGGCTATCAGGCTGCCAACTGATTAATAACGGGTTCTTTCTCATGAAGTATCACCGCCTCCTGTCCCTGGTTTTCCTGCTGTCGGCTGCCGGCATGTGTATGGCCACGCAACATTCTGCAGAGTCAGGTCCTGGAACGGCTGGTCGTGGAAAAGCTGCAACTGCAGATCGCGGAGCGCTCCGGCAGCACAATCGATGACAGCATGCTGAACGACAAGGTCCAGGAACTGGCGCGTGACAACGGCATGACCCTGACAGATTTCCGCGCGGTCATCGAGCGCGACGGCTACGAATACACCACCTTCCGCGAAGACCTGCGCAAGCAGATGCTGATACAGCAGATCCGCCGCCAGATGATCAGCAGCCGCATCAAGGTCAACGATCAGGAGGTGGACAACCTGCTGGCCACGCTGAAGGCCGGCGGCAAGGGTGATGTCGAGTACCACCTTGCACATATCCTCGTATCCATTCCAGACGCCGCCAGTCCGGAACAGATCGAGGCCGCGGAACAGCGTGCGCTCGACCTGCATGCGCGGTTGCGCGGCGGCGGCGGATTTGCCGAACTCGCGATTGCGGAATCGGACGGGCAAACGGCACTGGAAGGTGGTGACATCGGCTGGCGCAGTATCGGCCAGATGCCCGGCCTGTTCGTCGAGCCGGTCAAGCAGATGGAGGTCGGCGATATTTCCGACCTGATCCGCAGCGCCGGTGGTTTTCATATCATCAAACTGGTGGGAAAGCGCGGTGATGAACGGCACATCATGCGCCAGACCCGTGTGCGTCACATCCTGCTGAAACCGGATCTTGTGCACAGCGATGAAGAGAACCTGGCCCGCATCCGGCAGCTGGAGATCCGGCTGCGCGCAGGCGAGGATTTTGCCAACCTGGCCAGCGCCAACTCGCAGGACACCCTCTCGGCCGCCAGGGGCGGCGACCTCGGCTGGCTCAGCCCCGGCGAGACGGTGCCCCTGTTCGAGGAAGCCATGGATGCGCTGTCACCCGGCGAAATCAGCGCACCGGTCAAGACGCGGTACGGCTGGCACCTGATCGAGGTACAGGAATACCGCGAGCACGACAACACGGAAGAATTCGAACGCAACAAGGCGCGCAAGCTCATCCGCGCGCGCAAGTACGACGAGGAGCTGTTCCTGTGGTTGCGGCGCCTGCGTGACGAGGCCTATGTCGAGTACCGCATCGAGGGTACCTGACCGGTCCGGTCCGCATTCCGATTCGCCCTTGCCTGCCATCTGTCCACGTCTTGCCTTTACGCCCGGTGAACCGGCCGGCATCGGGCCGGACCTGTGCGTGCAACTGGCACAGCAGGCACAGGACATCGAACTGGTCGCCATCTGCGACCCGAGCCTGTTGCAGGCGCGTGCACGGCAGCTGAGCCTGCCGCTCTCGGTACGCATCTTCGAACCCGACAGGGAGCCGGCCGGTACGCCTGCCGGTGAATGCTGCGTGCTGCCGGTGGCACTGCGCGCACCGGTCCAGGCGGGGGTGCTCGACAGCACGAATGCCCGCTATGTCCTCGAGACCCTGGACCGAGCAATCGAAGACTGCCAGTCCGGCCACTTCGCCGCCATGGTCACCGGGCCGGTGCACAAGGGCATTATCAACGAGGCCGGCATCCCGTTCAGCGGACATACCGAGTACATCGCCAGTGCCACGCACACCGATCACGTGGTCATGATGCTGGCCGCCGGCACCCTGCGCGTGGCACTGGCCACCACACATGTGCCGCTGTCGGAGGTCAGCGCACTGATCACGGAGGAGCGCTTGCAGCGCGTCATCCGCATACTGCATGCCGATCTGGTGAAACGCTTCGGCATCGAACAGCCGCGCATCAGGGTCTGCGGTCTCAACCCGCATGCAGGCGAGGACGGCCATCTCGGTCGCGAGGAACTGGACGTCATGATCCCTGCCCTGCAGGCATTGCGCGCAGAAGGTTTGACTGTCGACGGCCCGTTCCCGGCCGATACCGTATTCACCACCGACAGCATCGCGCAATGCGACGCCATCCTCGCCATGTATCACGACCAGGGCCTGCCGGTACTGAAACATGCAAGCTTCGGTCGCGCCATCAACGTCACCCTGGGTCTGCCGATTGTCCGCACCTCGGTCGACCATGGCACCGCACTCGATCTCGCCGGCACGGGCCGTGCCGACAGCGGCAGCCTGGAAACCGCGATTGCCTGCGCGGTTGAGATGATAGACAGGAGGTCTCGGGTCGTTCGCGGCCATTAATATTCCTGCGGACTAATTTTGTTCTAATATCAGGGCATGGACAGAACATCGGCATTCGATGAATACCCGGGGGCATATGACCAATGGTTCGAGAATCACGCGTCATATTACCAGGCCGAGCTTGCGGCAATCAGACAACTGTTGCCTGTCAGTGGGACAGGCATTGAGATAGGTGTTGGCAGCGGGCGGTTTTCCGCGCCACTGGGCATCAGAACCGGTCTTGATCCGTCCCCCGCCATGCTTGCGCGTGCGCGCGCA
>CAMYKJ010000234.1 GCA_947258945.1 uncultured Ectothiorhodospiraceae bacterium | reverse complement strand
GCCGCCGACAACATCAGGGGCAAGGTCACGGTGCAGCGCTTCAAGGGGCTGGGCGAGATGAATCCCATGCAACTGCGCGAGACGACCATCGCCCCTGAAACACGCCGGCTGGTACAGCTGACCATCGATGCGCAGGACGATACGCATCGCATCATGGACATGCTGCTGGCGAAAAAGCGTGCCACCGACCGCCGTGCCTGGCTGGAAAAGAGCGGCAACCTGGCGGAGGTGTAAAAAGTTTTATTCTGAATCCATATACAAAATAATCTGCCACGGAATCCACGGAACGACACGGAAAAAAGAGTTTGATAGCAATAAAACCTCATGTCATTCCCGTCCCCGCCTTCGCGGGGACAGGCTCCGGCGGGAATCCAGCATTTATTCGCGCATGCGATGCGCTCCTACAGTCTCATTAGTTTGGTATTACTGGATATCTTTTTTCCGTGTCGTTCCGTGGGTTCCGTGGCAATTTTTTCTTTAATCAAGGTGTTTGACTATGGAAACACTTGAACTCGACTATGAAGGCATCGAGCAGCTGCCGCTCAAGACCTTTACCGAGAAGGCCTACCTCGATTACTCGATGTATGTCATCCTCGACCGCGCCCTGCCGCACATCGGTGACGGTCTCAAGCCGGTACAGCGGCGTATCGTTTATGCCATGTCCGAACTGGGCCTGGCGGCCACGGCCAAGCACAAGAAATCGGCGCGCACGGTCGGTGACGTGCTCGGCAAGTTCCATCCACACGGCGACTCGGCCTGTTACGAGGCCATGGTGCACCTTGCGCAGCCATTCACCACGCGCTATCCGCTGATTGACGGCCAGGGAAACTGGGGCTCGGCCGATGACCCGAAGTCGTTCGCCGCCATGCGTTACACCGAGGCAAGACTGGCACCTTACGCCGAGGTGCTGCTGGCTGAACTGGGGCAGGGGACCGTCGACTGGACCGCGAACTTTGACGGTACGCTCGATGAGCCGGTGCTGTTGCCGGCACGTCTGCCCAATGTGTTGCTGAACGGTGCTACCGGCATCGCCGTCGGCATGGCGACGGATATCCCGCCGCACAATCTGCGCGAGGTAGCCGAGGCGGCGATCCTGTTGCTCGACAAGCCGAAGAGCACACTGGAGGACCTGTGCAGCATCATCCAGGGCCCGGATTTTCCGACCGGTGCGGAGATCATTACGCCGCAGGCAGAGCTGGTGGAAGCTTACCGGACCGGTAACGGCAGCGTGCGCATGCGTGCCTGCTACGAGATCGATAACGGCGAGATTATCGTCACGGCACTGCCCTACCAGACCTCCGGTGGCAAGGTACTGGAACAGATTGCGGCACAAATGATGGCGAAGAAGCTGCCCATGGTCGAAGACCTGCGTGACGAGTCCGATCACGAGAATCCCACGCGGCTGGTCATCGTACCGCGATCCAGCCGCGTCGATTTCGATGCGCTGATGTCGCACCTGTTCTCCAGTACCGCGCTGGAGCGCACCGCGCGCATCAACCTGAACATGATCGGTCTGGACGGTCGGCCACGCACCTGGAACCTGCGCGACATCCTGAAGGAATGGCTGGAATTCAGGAAGGCCACGGTCACCCGCCGTATCGAATACCGCCTGGACAAGGTCAGCCGGCGGCTGCACATGCTGGACGGCCTGCTGATCGCCTTCCTTAACCTTGACGAGGTGATCCGCATCATCCGCACCGAGGACAAGCCGAAACCGGTATTGATGAAACGGTTCAGGCTGTCGGAGGAACAGGTCAACTACATCCTCGACACCCGCCTGCGCCAGCTCGCCCGGCTGGAGGAAATGAAGATTAAGGGCGAGCAGAAGGAGCTTGCTGCCGAGCGCGACGAATTGAAAAAGATTCTCGGCTCAAGCCAGCGCCTGAAAACGCTCATCAAGAAAGAAATTCGCATTGATGTCGAGACCTTCGGTGACGAGCGTCGCTCGCAACTGGTGGAACGCGCCGCCGCACAGGTCATGGACGAGTCGACGCTGGTGCCGAGCGAGCTGGTCACCGTGGTGTTGTCGAAGAACGGCTGGGTGCGGGTGGCCAAGGGGCATGACATCGATCCCGAAGAGATGAACTACAAGGCCGGTGACGGTTACCTTGCCACCGCCCGCGGGCGCAGCAACCAGCTGGCCGTGTTCATCGATTCCTTCGGCAAGACCTATGCCCTGCCGGCCCATTCATTGCCTGGTGCGCGCGGCCAGGGCGAACCGCTGAGCGGACGTCTGAAGCCGGCGGATGGTGCACGCTTTGCGGGTGTCATGCTGGGAGAGCCCGGCGATCTGTATCTGCTGGCCAGCGATGCCGGCTACGGTTTCGTGACGAAGCTGGCTGACACGGTGACACGCAACAAGGCGGGCAAATCGACGCTGTCGGTGCCGAAGGGCGCCGGGGT
>CAMYKJ010000233.1 GCA_947258945.1 uncultured Ectothiorhodospiraceae bacterium | reverse complement strand
AACAAGTGTGCGTTTGCGCAAATTTCCGGACATTTATACCTGTCTGAAGGTATGGCTTTTCACCAGCAGGTCGCCGTATTCGCGCCGTTCCGCCTCGCTGAGACGCCGGTGTCTCTCTTCTTCGCTAAGATAATTTATACGCATATCAATGAATTGCCGTTGTATCTCGTTCAGGTGGCCATGCAGGTCCGGGAGCAACTCGGCCATGTCGACGTCCGGCGACCATTGCGCCAGCCGGTGCAGGAAACGGCCTTCCTCGCGTTCTCGCCAATGCTCCAGTACGGCGCCGGTATTCAGACCCGGATGCTGCAGCAGCAGCGCCAGCAGCTCTATTAACAACGAGACACCGGGCAGGTCGCATTGTTTCAGGAAGTCCGTGTTGCCGACCCGGACGGCCAGGTCCGGCTGGTAGAGCAGGATCTCGATCGCCTTGCGTACCGGGCTCTTGCCCGCTGCAGCGGCCGGCCGGCGCGGTGGCGCGGCGGCTGGTTGCAGTGCCTGCCCGGGGGTCGCGGGGCGGTCGAGGTGGCCGGCGAGGGAGTCGCTGCGGGTATGCGCCAGCTCGGCAAGCCGCTCGATCATGAGCTGGCGAAACATGCCGTCCGGCAGACTGGCGAGCAGTGGACGCGCCACATTCACCAGGCGGGCGCGGCCATCGATACTGTCGATATCGAGCTCCCCCGACAGGCGCTCGAAAAAGAAATCCGACAGGTGGGTGGCTTTCGCAAGCTGTGCCTCGAAGCCTTCACGGCCGATCTTGCGTATCAGCGAGTCGGGATCCTCGCCTTCGGGCAGGAACTGGAAGCGTGCCTCGCGACCGTCGCGCAACACCGGCAGGGCATTTTCCAGTGCGCGCCAGGCGGCGTCGCGACCGGCGCGGTCTCCGTCGAAACAGAACACCACCTCCGGCACCGTGCGGTACAGGCGTTCGAGGTGATCGCGGGTGGTGGCGGTACCCAGCGCGGCCACGGCGTAGCCTATGCCGAACTGTGCCAGTGCCGCCACGTCCATGTAACCCTCGACGACCACGATGCGGTCGAGTCGCCGGACTGCCTTGCGCGCTTCATACAGGCCATACAGTTCCTGCCCCTTGTGGAACACGGGGGACTCCGGGCTGTTCATGTATTTCGGCGTTGTGTCATCCAGCACCCGGCCGCCGAAACCGATAGTCCGTCCGCGGCGGTCACGGATGGGAAACATGATGCGATCGCGAAAGCGGTCATAGACGCCCTCGCTGCCCTCGCGCTGGACAGTCAGGCCAAGTTCCAGCAGCAGCTTGCGGGTGGAGGCATCGCCCGGGCCGGCTTCCCGAACGGTCCCCGGCCTGACCTTCTCGTTGCCGAGTGCGCTGGCCAGGTTTTCCCAGCCGGGCGGTGCATAGCCGATGTTGAAACGCGCCGCGATTTCACCGGTCAGTCCGCGCTGCTTGAGATAGTCTACTGCGCGGTCCGCCTGCGGATGAGCGCGCAATTGTTCCCGGTACCAGGCGGATACCTTTTCCAGCAGGGCGTAATGCGGTTGCGTCGACGGTCCGCTGCGCGCCTCGCCACCGGACTCGCGCGGGACCTCGAGACCGGCGCGGTGCGCCAGCTCCTCGACTGCCTCGACGAACTCCATATGTTCGTAATTCATCAGGAAGGTGATCGCGGTGCCATGCTCGCCGCAACCGAAACAGTGATAGAACTGTTTCACCTGGCTGACGGTGAACGAAGGGGTTTTCTCGTTGTGGAACGGGCAGCAGGCCTTGTATTCGCGCCCGGCCTTTTTCAGCGGCACGCGTGATTCGATGATATCGACGATGTCGGTGCGCGTGAGCAGCTCATCGATAAACGCCTGTGGAATGCGACCGGCCATGAATCCTAGGTTAAAAGGGATATTCCGGGATGGGAAGATAATCCTGAAAAAACCTGCCTCGCGCAAAGCCGCCAAGAAAACCAGAAAACCTCGCCACAGAGCTCACAGAGGACACAGAGGACACAGAGAAAATCATGTCATTCCCGCGAAGGCGGGAATCCAGCGTTAAAAATGGTTATGCGACACACTTCCCTATTCAGGAATTAGTGTAACAAGCATTTCTCAAAGCCTGTGGTATGTGGATGGGCTGGATCCCCGCCTTCGCGGGGATGACGACAGGCTGTTTGGCTGGAATGTCTGCTCCAGTAAAAAAGTAATTCTCTGTGTACTCTGTGATCTCTGTGGCAGGTTTATGGTTTTCTTTGCGTCTTGGCGGCTTTGCGCGAGATTGTTACTGCAGGCGGGACTTGATCAGTGCGCTGACTGCGCCCATGTCCGCGCGGCCCTGGATCTTCGGTTTCAGCTGCCCCATGACCTTGCCCATGTCCTTGATGCTGCTGGCACCGGTGGCTTCCATGGCGGCATCGATCAGGGCATTCAGTTCGTCTTCCCCGAGCGCT
>CAMYKJ010000232.1 GCA_947258945.1 uncultured Ectothiorhodospiraceae bacterium | reverse complement strand
TGCAAGCTTGGCGGCAATGGCGCCCGGCACTGCGATACCCATGCTGGCGAAGCCGTTGGAAATGATACAGGTATTGGGGTACTCACAGCGGAACATCCGCGCCATCCACATCTTGTGTGCCCCGACGTCGCAGACCACGATGTCCTCCAGGTCGAGCGCCGTGCGCAGCTCCCAGATGATCTTTTGCGGCTTGACCGGAAACTCCAGATCGTCGCGGTGCTGGTTCATTTCCTCGACCAGCCGCTCGCGCAGCGGGCGAATGTGCTTACCCTCGTGCGGCCTGGCCAGCCTGGCGACACGTTCCAGGCTGTGCTTGATGTCGCCGGTCACGCCGACGGCCACCGGGTAATGAGCGTCCACCTCGGCCGGCGAGAGGTCGATATGGATAATGGTACGGTCGCGATCCGGGTGCCACAGATAGGGATGGTATTCAACGAGGTCATAGCCGACACAAATAATCACGTCAGCCTTGTCGAAACCGCAGCTGACATAGTCGGTCGACTGCAGGCCGGCACTGCCCAGTGCGCAACGGTGACGAAACGGGATCACGCCCTTGGCCATGAAGGTGTTGGCCACCGGGATATTCAGGTGATCGGCGAACTCGCACAGCTGTTGCGCGGCATGCGAACGCACCACTCCGTTGCCGGCCAGTATCAACGGACTTTCAGCCCTGCTGATGAGCGCGGCGGCCGCCTCGACCTTGCCGGCGGGCGGCTCCGGCTCCGGCGGACTGCTCAACGGCAGTGGCGTAGCCTCGATCTGCATCTCCGCGATGTTCTCGGGAAATTCGATAAAGGTCGCACCGGTCTTTGGCGTCAACGCGACCTTGAAGGCCTTGCGCACCACCTCCGGGATAATCTCCGGCTCCAGCAGGCTGGTGGAGTACTTGGTCACCTCCTCGAAGATACGGGTGAGATCGAGCACCTGGTGCGATTCCTTGTGCAGGCGCGTGGTGCCCGCCTGGCCGGCAATCGCCACCAGCGGCGCATAATCCATGTTGGCGTCGGCCACGCCGGTCAGCAGGTTGGTGGCGCCCGGCCCGAGCGTCGCGAGACAGACGCCGGCGCGTGCGGTCAGGCGCCCGTAGACGTCGGCCATGAAGGCCGCGCCCTGTTCGTGGCGGGTGGTGATGAAGCGGATGTCGGAATCGAGCAGCGCATCCATGACATCGAGGTTTTCCTCGCCCGGGATGCCGAACACATAATCGACGCCTTCGTTTTCCAGGCAGCGTACAAACAGCTCGGCTGCCTTCATCGCGACCCGCCTGTCAGCGTGACATGGCGCACCGCCTGCTACTGGCTGGCCGCGGTGACGGCGGATTCGGCCGGTGCTGTGGCCTGTTTGCGTTCCTGCTCGACCAGGTAATCCATTACCTTGATAAGCTCGGGATTGCCGCCGGCAATGCTGGCCGAGGTACTGTACTTGCCATTGATGATCAGCGTCGGCACGCCGGTGATGGCATAGCGACGCGTCATCAGGCGCGCGTTGTTCACCTTGATGGCAACGGCAAATGACCTGAAGGTCTTGTCGAAGTCCTCGGCACTGACCCCGCGTTTAACGAAGAACTCGCGTAATTTTTCCTCGGTATTGATGCGTTGCCTGCGCTGGTGGATTTCCTCGAACAGCGCGGTGTGTACCTGCTCCGTTACGCCCAGCAGCTCGGCAGTGAACCAGGCCTTCGACAGCAGCTCCCAGCCGGGCCCGAGAATGGCCGGCATCTGGATGAAGTTGACGTCGTCGGGCTTGCCCGCGACCCAGTCCTTCAGGTACGGCTCGAGTTGGTAACAGTGCGGGCAGCCGTACCAGAACAGCTCCACGACCTCGATGCTGTCTGCAGACGCAGTTGGTTGCGGCTTTGCGAGCTTCAGGTACTCGGTACCCTCCGTGTAGTCTTTTGCCAGCACCGCTGTCGCGGCGAATACCGGCAGCAGCATGAACAGTAACCATCTAGCAACGTGCTTCATTACATTAACTCCTGAAATCTTCCGAAACCCGCCCGCCACTGCGGTAACCCGTGGGAAGGCAGGCCTGATAACCATATACTAACGCCGGAAAGGCAAACAGGGTGACAGGCAGGCCGCTGGCCATCCGGGCGCCGGGCGATACAGCTATTGCCGGGACGGATCTCGCGGTTGGTCATGCGCCGGGCAAGCAGCTGCATCATTTTCTTGGCATTCTCGTTGGCGCGCTTGCCCTCGGCAAAGCCGTGCAGCTGGATCTCGGTGTATTTCGCGTGCTGACCGCGCAGTGCCGGGTACAGCGCGGCGGGATTGCCGGCGCCGTTCGGACCATGACAACCCATGCAGGGCGCCACACCGCTCTCCGGGTTGCCACTGCGGTAGATGCGCTCACCCAGTTCGACCAGTTCCGGATCGGCCTTGCCCGGACTGACTTTCTGCGTGGCATAGAAGGCGGCGACATCCTCGCGCCCCCGGGCATCGAGGACCGAGGCCATTGGCTTCATGGTTACATTTTCGCGTTCACCGATCTCGAAATACTGCAGCTGTTTCACCAGGTAGTCGGCATGCTGGCCGGCCAGCTTCGGCCATTCCGGATTGAGGCTGTTGCCGTCAGCGCCGTGACAGGAGGCGCACTGGGCGGCCTTTTCCTTGCCGACATCCGGGTCACCCGTCGCCTGGACCGGCAATGAACTGGTGGTGGCGAGAAGGGTGAGGGTTACTGCGAGCCATTTCTTCATGTTAAACCTGCTCCTGTTGGGCCCTGCGCGATGCCGGCAGGCCAACTGTTTGTATCTTTTAAATATACCTACGGCTGTGATGCATGCCGGCGAAAAAGGTTCACTTTTATACCCGCCACGGCGCATTCGGTCAACCGCGGTGGCGGCCTCATGGCCGCCAAGTGGACAAAAACACGACACTTTTCAATATCCGGCAAGTCGCGTCTAATGCCGGTATGGGCAATCCCTACCAACAGACGCGCTTCCTGCTTGGCACACCGGACACGCGCCGGGCGCCACCGGACCGGGGTGCCGAGGTCGCCTTCGCCGGGCGCTCCAACGCCGGAAAATCCAGTGCACTCAACACCATTACCGGGCAGCGCAGCCTGGCCCGGATCAGCAAGGCACCGGGCCGCACACGTGAAATCAATTTTTTCCAGGTCACCGACGACCGGCGCCTGGTGGACCTGCCGGGTTATGGCTATGCGAAGGTTTCCCGGTCCACCAAGACCGACTGGCAGAAAAATATCGCCCGCTATCTGGAGACACGCCACTCCCTGTGCGGCGTTATCCTGCTGATGGACGTACGCCACCCCCTGAAGGACCATGACCGTCAGGTACTGGCCTGGTGCCGCGCGGCCGGGCTGCCGACCCACGTGTTACTGACCAAGGCCGATAAACTCAAGCGCGGACCGGCCAGTGCCACCTTGCACAAGACACAGGAGTTGCTCACCAGGCTGCACCCGCATGCCACTATCCAGCTGTTCTCTTCACACACCCGATCCGGGACCGACACAGTGCAGCAGGTCCTGAATGAATGGCTGGATTTGAAAGACCCGGATAATCATCCAACTTAATGCCGGTATTTAATGAACATACGCGACATTTACCAAATAAAGCGCGCTTATACAATCATATCAATGGAGATCGCCACATTTGGCAACTCTTCAGAATTACACCCTCGCTCGTTCTGATGTTACGCCCCAATCATGCAGGAGCGCCTTGCAGCGCGATAATAATGGTCATGCCGCTGGCATAAAAAAACCCCGGCAAAGGGGGAACTGCGCCGGGGTTTAAAAATGGCCCGGCTACTTAACCGGGCGGAGGTCACTCGCCCAGGGAGGGGAGCGAGCAGTACAGCCTCCACAAAATGTGACTATCGAAAATCATAGAGGTTCCGGTTGTCGTCCACAAACGCGATTCGCCCTATCCTGCCGAGTCAACAGGACCTCCATGAGTATTTCAAGATGGCTCTAGAATTAGAGCTGAATAAAAACTACACCACCGCTCAACGACCAAAAACCGGTTATTTTTATAGTTATATTTTATAATACATAACACTATAATTATAATGATTCATATATTATAAGTTATTATCTTGTTGTATTTAAAGTATAATTTAGTCGATACAATTGACAGCTGGCTGGACCAATCCCTGCGATCACGCACACAAGCTATATACCCTTTTTTATGTGGGTTTATATCAATGCGCCTCGTCCCAGTTGCTGCCGACGCCGATATCGACGACCAGCGGCACCTTGAGCGCGGCCGCCGCACCCATGCGCGCCGTGATCGGCTCGCGCGCGGCATCGACATCATCCGCGGCAATCTCGAACACCAGTTCGTCGTGGACCTGCATGAT
>CAMYKJ010000231.1 GCA_947258945.1 uncultured Ectothiorhodospiraceae bacterium | reverse complement strand
CAGCAGGGTGTATTCCATCATCACGACTTCCATCGAGAAGATGACGCCTGCCAGCGGTGTATTGAAGGAGGCGGCGATGGCCGCGGCAATGCCGCAGGCCGCCAGGGTGCGGCGACTGTTGTTCGGCAGACGCAGCCAGCGGCTGAGCTGGCTGCCGCTGGTCGCGCCAAGGTGCGCACCCGGGCCTTCACGTCCGACCGAGTGGCCGCAGAGAATGCATAGCGAGATGCCGAAGAACTGTGCAATGCTGTTGCGCAGTGGCAGGTTCCCCTGGTGATAGGCGAGTCGTTCCATGACATGCACGATGCCCACATGCCGTGTCTCGTCCTGCAAATTCTGCCAGACCAGCCCGATGACAAGCCCGCCGGCCGCCGGCAGCAGCAAGCGCACCGAGAGTGCCAGTGCCTCGAAATTCTCGCCGTCGCCGCCCGGCATGTACAATGCTGCGCCGGACTCGACCAGCAGGCGCAACAGGACAATGACGCCGCCGGACAGCAGGCCGACCGGTATGGCCAGCATGGCGAGCTGCGGCAAGGCATCGATACCCGCTAACCCGAGACCGAACTGGTCCAGCCATTGATGCCAGCGGCGTTGCAGCAAGGAAGCCTCCTGTCGGTTGTGCGCACACCGGGCAGCATGGCGGTAAATCGCTGCCTGCCGCACAGTGTCGCAATTCCGGAATGATACCAGTCCGGATGGTGTACTATTTGCGATCTGTAATGGCACGAACGATAACAGGTGAGTGGAAATGATCAAGGTGGGTGTTGTAGGCGGTACAGGTTATACCGGCGTTGAACTGTTGCGGCTGCTGGTCAATCATCCCGACGTCGAGCTGCACGTCATTACGTCGCGTGCCGAGGCCGGGCGCCCGGTCGCCGACCTGTTCCCGAATCTGCGCGGGTTTACCTCGCTCGAATTTTCCATGCCGGATGACGCCGGGCTCGAGCAATGCGAGCTGGTGTTTTTCGCCACGCCCAACGGTATCGCGATGACCATGGTCCCCCGCCTGCTCGAGGCGGGCGTGCGCGTGATAGACCTGGCGGCCGACTTCAGGCTCGGCTCGGCCGAAGACTGGGAGCAGTGGTACGGCATGCCGCACGCCTGCCCGGAATACCTGGAACAGGCGGTCTACGGCCTGACCGAGGTAAACCGGGAGGCGGTCGCTGCTGCGCGCCTGGTGGCCAATCCGGGCTGTTACCCGACCGCGGTACAGCTCGGCATGCTGCCGTTGCTGGAAGCGGGTGTGATCGATGCGGGACATATCGTTGCGGATGCGAAGTCCGGTGTCAGTGGCGCCGGACGCAAGGCCGTGACCGGTACACTGCTGTGCGAGGCGAGCGAAAACTTCAAGGCCTATGGCGTCGACGGCCACCGGCACCTGCCCGAGATACGCCAGGGGCTTGAGCGGGTGACGGGACAGCCGGTCGGCCTGACGTTTGTGCCACACCTGACGCCGATGATCCGCGGCATTCATGCCACGCTGTATGCGCGCCTGACCGGCAAGGCAGCAGACCTGCAGGACATCTTCGAGGCGCGCTACCGCGATGAAGCCTTTGTCGATGTGCTGCCGGCCGGATCACATCCCGAGACGCGCAGTGTGCGCGGGGCCAATCACTGTCGCATCGCCGTGCACCGGCCGCAGCAGGCGGACACCGTGGTGGTGCTGTCGGTGATCGACAACCTGGTAAAAGGTGCTGCCGGCCAGGCAATCCAGAACATGAATGTCATGTTCGCTTTCCCCGAGCAGGCTGGCCTGACCGGCGCGGCGTTGCTGCCGTAATGCAACAGGCCGGTCGGGGATACTGTGATCGGTTGCCGGTATCCTGTTGCCGTGGCTGCCATACTGGCCGAAAGCGGATTCGCCGGGTGACGTGATGCTGGGTACGCTACTGCAAAAGAGCGGTCTCATCGTGGCACTGGCAGCGCTGCTGCTGGCCGGCTGGTGGCTGTATGATGTGGGCAAGCTGCACGGTGTTACGGAACTCGAGTCGGTGCGTACCAGGAATGCCATGCTCGAGAAACGCAATGACAGGCTGACAGACGATGCGGCCGGTCTGCGCGAACAGGTGGCGATACTTGAGCGTTCTGCCCAGATTGACCGCCAGGCTGCGGAAAGCGTCAAGTCCGAGCTCGGCCAGCTGGAAGAGGCACTGCAGGCGGCCCGGGAGGAGGTCGAGTTCTACCGGGGTATCGTATCGCCCGGTGACGTGAAGCCAGGGTTGAGGATACACCGCTTTTCGCTGGAGGCACCGGCTCGATGCCGGACTACCAGACGGAAATCGGACTTGAGCGCGTGACCGAACCTGCCGTTAAGGAATTGAAATTCCGTTTTCGCTATTTCCAGGAGCTGGCGGGTACCATCCGCTTGCCGGAGGGTTTCACGGCCAGCAAAGTGGTCCTGACCATCAGGGCCACGGGCAAGGGAAAGGGCAAGGCGGAGCCGGTGGTCCAGTCATTTGACTGGGTGGCGACGCGTTCATGAAGACAGGAGAGGAATTATGTTGGGACAAGGCAAGAAACCGAAATCGACGGGCAGCAAGGTGGACACCATTATCGGGCAGCAAACGCGGATCGAGGGTGATGTCCATTTCACCGGCGGCCTGCATGTCGATGGCAGCATCAAGGGAGCCATTATTGCCGAGGCGGGCTCGGAGTCGGTACTGACGGTCAGTGAGCACGGCATCATCGAGGGCGACGTGCGCGTGCCTACGGTCATCCTGAACGGTACCGTAAGCGGCGATATCCGTTCGGATGACCGCATCGAGCTGTCCACCAAGGCGGTGGTCAACGGTGACGTGTACTACAACATGATCGAGATGGCGATGGGCGCCGCGGTCAACGGCGGCCTGGTGCACCAGACCGGCACAGGCTCCGCAGTGCTCAGTTTTGACAGGGAAAACAGCGAAAGCGGGCAGGACTGACAGGGCGAATACTTGACTGTTTTACTCAGGTAATGAGATACTTGCACGCTGAACAGATAGCCAGCACGAGGCAGTAGTCAGATGAGTGAGACAGCAACAGCAATGAACGTCGACCTGACGTTCACGGATGCCGCCGCAAACAAGGTCAAGCACCTGATTGAAGAAGAAGACAATGCCGACCTGAAATTGCGCATCTATATTTCGGGTGGCGGGTGTTCCGGCTTCCAGTACGGCTTCTCCTTCGAAGAGAATGTCGGTGAAGGTGATTACACGGTGGAGAACGACGGTGTGGTCCTGGTCATCGACCCGATGAGCTATCAGTACCTGGTCGGTGCCGAGGTGGATTATACCGAAGGCCTGGAAGGGGCCCAGTTCGTGGTGCGCAATCCGAATGCATCCACTACCTGCGGTTGCGGTTCATCATTCGCTGTCTGAATCCGGTTTCAGCTTGATG
>CAMYKJ010000230.1 GCA_947258945.1 uncultured Ectothiorhodospiraceae bacterium | reverse complement strand
CCACGGTGCAGTGCTTCGACCTCACGCCCGGTGTACAGGTAGTTCGTGACGACCTTGTCGTCGACCTTGAGCTGTACCGAGTCCAGCGAGAAGAACTTGCCGACATCCAGTGACACGAATACGGCAACCTGCGTGTTAGACGGATACAGCAATTCCTCCTCGAGAATGAACAGGTCGCGGTTGAGTGCGATCACATCCTCCTTGAGGGACTGGATATTTTCGTCCAGGCTGGCACTGTCCGCGGGCGGTTCAGCCAGTAGGTGGGTAGCTATCAGCAGGCACAGGCCCGCTATCAGTGGTCTGGCAACTCGTACCAGTAGTTTTTGCTGCAACATCTCGGACCTCGCTCACGGCGCTGAACAGTCATGCTATCTACAGGTATGTCGGTCTGCGGAACGGAAAATTGACCTGTATCGGTCAATTCGATACCTGCAGGCATTGTGAGGGAATCAGGGATTGCAGAGTGTGACCCGGATCACAGTTTGCAGGGGGTGGTTGAGTGCCTGCAGGAGCAGATCGCACGATGCGCAGGGAAGTACAAGTGCCGCGGGAGGCAGGGAAGCCGGGAGTGGCGCCACGGGAAATAAAATCGCCCACGTGGTGCGCTCCTGCAGCACCATTGCACAGTGAGTGGAACGAACCCTAAGGTTGTTTCTCTACCCGTGCCAGACCGTCTGAATAGTGCAACAACCCTTTGTTATCAATGATAATGGCCTCGGTATCCGGCGTGCGATTGATCAGTGCCAGCCCCGCCTCCACACCCAGCACGAACACGCTGGTAGACAGCGCGTCGGTATCGGTTGCAGTCTGGCCGATAATGCTGGCGCTGTGAACTTCGCGGGCCGAGTCCCCGGTGCCGGGATTGAGAATGTGGTGATAACGCACCTCGCCCTCATCGAAGTAGCGCTCGTAATCGCCCGAGGTGGAGATGGCCGCGTCTTCCAGCGGGATCATCGACACAATGCCCTCTTTGCGTGGATCACGGATGCCCACCTGCCAGGGGCGTTTCCAGCGCTTGCCCATAACGCGGGTATCGCCGCCCGCGCTGACCAGAGCATTAGTGATGCCGGCGTCGGCCAGCAACGCGATACAGCGGTCGACGCCATAGCCCTTGGCGATCCCGCCGAGATCAATGCGCACGCCCGGGTGCAGGAAACGTATGGTTGACTCCGCTTCATCGACGACGACATGGCGATAGTCAATCGCCGGCAGTGCCCCGGTCAGCTGCGCGGCGTCGGGTTTCCTGCCGGTGCGGAAGTCATAGTGCTGACCGGCACTGGCATAGGTGATATCAAAGGCGCTGCCGGTCGTAATGGAATAACCGAGTGCCCGCTTGACCAGCGCAAGCAGTTCCGTGCTGATCCGCACCGGTTGCCCAGCCGCGTCCATATTGACGCGCGACAGCTCGCTGTCGGGCCGGTAGGTACTCATCAGACGGTCGATACGACGCATCTCGTCGAGCACCGAGCGAGTCAGCGCCCTGCCCTGTGCAGCGTCGGTAGTCCACAACTCGACGGCGACCGCGGTTCCCATGATGGCTGCTTCCTCGCGGTGCCAGTCGGCTGCCACGGGAGATAGTGCCAGCAGTGCTGCCATGAACAGGAGAACTCTGATGCGCATTTTCAGGATGATACGCCGGGCCGGCTCGCGGGGGAAACTGACGGCAGGCCTGGATCAGCTTGCCGATTTGACTGCCTGATCAATGGCCACCGCCAGATCGGCGAATCCTTTCTTGAGCCGCTTGTAGTCTGCAGGTTCCAGATCGGTGCCGGAATTGAGGTGGGTGCTGATCAGAATCTCGTAGTCACGTGCCACCTTGCCAACATCCGGGCACCCATAGGAACCGGCCGAACCGGCGAGCTTGTGCACCAGCATGTGCAGCTCGGACAATAGCCCACTCGTATCCCTGTCGGCGTGCAACGAACTTACAATACCGCCTATGCTTTCCAGCTTTTCCGGTAGCCGCAGCACGTAGCTTCTGAATAACTTGTCAAGCTCCTGCCGGAATGCTTCCTGGTCTGGCTGCAGATCCGTCTGCCTGGATTCATGGGAACGGCTCTTCATGCGTATAGCGTGATATGTGGTGGTAATACCTTCATGCTGCTTCGGTCAGATCGAGCAGGGTTTTGAGGAGGCCTGCCCGGGTGGTTTTTGATTTGACAATGGTTGCATCGAATACATCGTGATTCGTATCAGATGGCTCGTTTTCTGAAAATACGGCGACCGGGTATTTCAGGGCCCGAATGTCGGGTAGCAGGTCAAGGCCGGTCCCATCCGGGAGATTGATATCGAGCAGGACCAGGTCGAAGTATTCATCCATCAACCGGCTGCGGCCCTCGCTGACGCTCGTGGCGGGGATCACTTCCCAGCTGTCATCCAGCATGGCCTGCAGGAGCCTGATGATATCCGGGTCATCCTCGACATGGAGAATGCGGCGGCCGGTCGCGACCACCGGCTGCACGCCCAGCAATACACTGCTGACC
>CAMYKJ010000229.1 GCA_947258945.1 uncultured Ectothiorhodospiraceae bacterium | reverse complement strand
ATGGTGGTAGCGAGCGAGCCGTAGATGATGCTGACGAACGACAGCGTGGTGAAATACCACACCAGGGCATGGCGCGTCAGTTCCCACAACAGCGTGGCCACGATACCGCCGACCAGGGCATGCGTCCAGGCGAGTTGCCCGACCGGCATCACCAGGTAGACCGAGGTCAGCAGCAGGGCCTCGCCGAACACGCCCAGCAGGTACAGGGTGGTCGCCGTGGTACTCGACATGTCGATATCGATGCCGAGCAGCGACGGTGTGTCGGCGCTGTGCTGGTCCAGCCAGCCGGCCATCAGGCTGACCACCAGGAAACCCGCCGCCAGCAGCGAGATATACGCGTACGGCAGGATGGCCGACACCAGGTAGTGCCGGCGCTGCCTGAAGCGGCGATGGAAGAAGATCATCGACATGGCATTCTCCAGCACCGTGAACGCCAGCGAACTGAAAAACAGCAGCAACAGCAGGCCCATGGTACCGATGACCTTCCAGTTCGACAGGAAGGCCTCGAGGTGTGTGGCGAGCACCTCTGACCGGATCGGCGCGACCAGCGCCAGCATGGTGGCCACGGTGTCGAGCAGCAGGGTCTGTTCGAAGTACTGCGACAGCACGATCAGCACCAGCGCACACACCGGGATGATCGACAGCAGGGTGTAATAGGCCACCGCACCGGCCAGCAGCAGGCCCTGGTTGTCCCGGAATCCCCGCAACACGTCGAGCAGGAAGCGTCCCGGGTGCCGGAGTACATACTGCAGGGGTGATTTCGCACGCATGGTGGGCTCCAGTGTATGCCTTATCACGTGCGGAGCAAATAGCCTGCGCTGTCGCGCACCCCGCTTTTGGCTACACTACGGACTGACAAACAACCGGATCCGCCGCACATGCAATACCGCAAACTTGGCCACACCGATACCGACGTCAGCGTCATCTGTCTCGGCACCATGACCTGGGGCGAACAGAACACGCAGGCCGAGGCCTTCGAACAAATGGATTATGCGCTGGCCCGCGGCGTGAACTTTTTCGATACCGCGGAGCTGTACCCGATCCCGCCAAAGGCCGGGACCTATGGACGCACCGAGGAAATCATCGGCCACTGGCTGCAGCGGACCGGCAACCGCGAACGCATCGTGCTGGCCAGCAAGATCGCCGGGCCGGGACCCGGCTGGGTCGACCACATCCGCCGGGGCCGCACGCGCTTCAACCGTGAACACCTGCAGGCCGCGCTCGATGACAGTCTGCGGCGACTGCAGACCGACTGCATCGATCTCTATCAGCTGCACTGGCCGGAACGCGACACCAACCGCTTCGGTCAGCGGGACTTCACACCCGGCGGTCAGGAGGATTTCACACCCGTGGCGGAGACGCTGGCGGTGCTGGACGAGTTCATCCGGGCCGGCAAGATCCGCTACATCGGCCTGTCGAATGAAACCCCGTGGGGCATCATGCGCTTTCTGCAGGTCGCCGAACAGCAGGGCCTGCCGCGCGTGGTCACGGTGCAGAATCCCTACAGCCTGCTGAACCGTACCTATGAAGTGGGCGCCGCGGAGGTGTCCTGGCGCGAACATTGCGGCCTGCTGGCCTATTCACCGCTGGGCTTCGGGGTACTGTCCGGCAAGTACCTGGACGGCGCCCGCCCCGCGGGCAGCCGACTGGCACTGTTCCCGGACTACACGCGTTACAGCAGCCCGGCCGCCGAACAGGCCACCGCACAATACGCGGCCCTGGCCCGTGCACACGACCTCGACTGTGCACAGATGTCGCTGGCGTTCGTCAACAGCCGGCCGTTCCTTACCAGCACCATCATCGGTGCAACCACCATGGATCAATTGCGCAGCAATATTGCCAGCATCGATGTCAATTTGTCTGCCGAGGTCCTGGAGGGGGTCCAGGCCATCCACGCGGCACACCCCGATCCCAGTCCGTGAATAACGCACGGCACCCTGACCGCCGGGACAGCCCGTTACCCGGGTCGAAACCATCAACAACTTCCCCGTTCCGCGCTATCATTACCCACCAATCCGCGTCCAGGGCACCGGCAGCGCCGTAGCGGCCGGCCTGCGGCACGCGTCCTGCATCGGAGATCTGGATAAAGCGGCATTGACCGGGGTCATGGTGGCGTTAACAACGCCGTGTTTCGGTCTTGCGTGGCAGACGGGCGGCAAGGCGCATACCCGCGGGCAAGGTTATCGGAGGATCTGTACATGAATACACAGCCGGAGATGATGAGTTCGGCACTGTCGGTGGACGCTATCCGCACCGGCATGGACAAGGCGTCGATCAAACGGGCATTCCTCGATCACCTGTTTTTCCTGCAGGGTAAATTCCCGACTATCGCCACCTTCAATGACTACTACCTGGCACTGGCCTACCTGGTCAGGGATCGCCTGCTGCAGCGCTGGGTCAGCAGCGCAACGACCTACACGCGCGAGGGTTCGCGTACGGTGGCCTACCTCTCCGCCGAATTCCTGATGGGGCCGCATCTCGGCA
>CAMYKJ010000228.1 GCA_947258945.1 uncultured Ectothiorhodospiraceae bacterium | reverse complement strand
CCGGGATTCTGGTAGGGTGTAGCATGCCGTGCCTGATGAACAAGTATTAAAAACCGAATCGAGCAAGACCGCTAAAGAGCCATGCTTCCACTGCGGGCTGCCGGTACCGCCCTCGCTTGACCTGACCGTCAGGATAGCAGGCCGTGACGAGCCTATGTGCTGTCACGGCTGCCAGGCCGTGGCCCGCGCCATCGTCGAATCCGGCAACGCCGGTTTCTACCGGCACCGCACGGAAGTCTCTCCGACCGGCCGGGAAACGGTCCCGGAATTCATACGCCAGACACAGGTCTACGACCACCCGGCGGTGCAAAAATCTTTTGTGCGCCGGGAGGACGGCAACGTGCGCGAGGCCGCACTGATGCTGGAGGGTATCGTGTGTGCGGCCTGCATATGGCTGAACGAACGCCATGTCAGCCGTCTACCCGGCGTGCTGGACATGCAGGTCAACTACGCCACACACCGGGCGCGTATCCGCTGGGACGACAGCCGCATCCGGCTCAGTGAGATCCTGCAGGCCATCCACGATATCGGCTACGTCGCACATCCCTACGACCCGCAGCAACAGCAACAGAGTTTCGAACGCGAGCGCAAGGACCGCCTGCGCCGAATCGGCGTGGCGGGCGTACTCGGCATGCAGGTCATGATGCTGTCGCTGGCACTCTACGCCGGTGACTGGAGCGGGATGGAAACAGGCTTTCGTACCCTGTTTCGCTGGGTCGGCCTGCTCCTGACGACCCCGGTACTGCTGTATTCCGGCGCACCGTTCCTGCGCGGTGCCTGGCGTGACCTGCACAACCGCAGCGCCGGCATGGATGTGCCGGTGGCAATCGGTATCCTGGTCGCCTTCAGCGGCAGCGTGCATGCCACCGTGACCGGACATGGCGAGGTGTACTACGACTCGGTCGTGATGTTCGTGTTCTTCCTGCTGGTCAGCCGCTACTTCGAGCTGATGGCGCGCAAACGCGGTGCGGAAAGCGCGGAACAACTCGGCCAGTCGATGCCGGCCATGGCCAGCCGCCGCAGCGGTGACGGCGAGAAATACGAAACCGTCGCGGCCGCCGAACTGCAGCCGGGTGATATCGTCATGATCAGGCCTGGCGAAAATGTACCGGCCGACGGCACCGTGGAGCACGGCGTCTCCAGCGTCAGCGAAGCGTTGCTGACCGGCGAAAGCACGCCGATCGGAAGAACGCCCGGGGACCCGCTGGTTGGAGGCAGCATCAACATCGAGAGTCCGCTGTATATGCGTGTGGACCGCACCGGCATGGATACCGTGCTGGCCGAGATCGGGCGCCTGCTGGAACAGGCGCAGGGCGAAAAACCCGCCATCACCCTGCTGGCCGATCGCGTGGCAAGCTGGTTCGTGAGTGCTGTCATCGTGATTGCCGCCGTCACCGGGGTTTACTGGTGGCAGCACTCGCCCGACGGCTGGCTGCCGATACTGGTTTCGGTGCTGGTGGTCACCTGCCCGTGCGCCCTGTCACTGGCCACGCCGACCGCACTCAGCGCCGCGACCGGCAACCTGCTGGGACGCGGACTGTTGACCACCAGCAGCCGCGGACTGGAGATGCTGGCGCGCTGCACCCACGTCGTATTTGACAAGACCGGCACACTGACCCGCGGCGAACCGGCAGTCACCGCTGTCCGGACCTGCGGTGACCTCGATGAACAGGCGGTGTTGCACATCGCCGCGGCGCTGGAACAGCCCTCGGAACACCCGGCGGCCAGGGCGATTACGGCAAGCGTCGCAGACAACCCGCTGACCGCGACCGATATCATCAGTTTTCCCGGGTCCGGCATCAGCGGCATCGTAGCGGGACAGCACTGGTTGCTGGGCAACGCGTCCTTCATCGCCGAACATTGTCCGCAGGTCGACCTGCCCGACGAGTATGGTGAGATCGCCGGCACTCGCATCCTGCTGGCGGACCAGCGGCAGGTGCATGCACACATCCTGTTGCAGGATGAACTCCGGCCGGGCGCAGCGGACATGATCAGGCGCCTGCGCGAGGCCGGCAAGACTGTCATACTGATGAGCGGCGACGGTGAAGCTGCCTGTAGGCACATCGCCGGGCTAATCGGTATCGACAACGTCAATGCGAACATGAAACCGGAAGACAAACTGGACAGGGTAAAGCAGTTACAGCAGCAGGGCGCAGTAGTCGCCATGATCGGCGATGGCATCAACGACGCACCCGTGCTTGCTGCGGCCGATGTCTCCATCGCCATGCACGGTGCCGCGCACATCAGTCGCGCCAGCGCCGACATGGTGCTGCTGTCACCGGAACTCGGCACCCTCGCCACCGGTGCACGCCTGGCACGCAAGACGCTGACCATCATCCGGCAGAACCTCGCCTGGGCGGCCGGCTATAACCTGCTGGCCCTGCCGGCTGCCGCACTCGGTTATATCGCGCCGTGGATGGCGGCCATCGGCATGTCCGCCAGTTCCCTTTGATGGATGATGACGAGCCGCTTGGTGAAAAATCCGATGGTAATGATGGGGAAAAACAGAAGAATGAGGGTAGGCATGAACCACATTGCTGAATAATTCACTGTAGGAGCGCACCGCGTGCGCGAACTTAATAATCGGAATCGCGGCGCCGCTAACGGCATCCATGCCTCACGCGGCACTTGTACCTCCTGTACATCGTGCGATCCGCTCCTACAGCGATATTGTCATGCCAGTGATGTACCAACACCTGTGACCTCTGGTGCCCTACCGACGATTTCTACACCTCGATCAGCAGCTGGATTACCGATTTCGTTGCGAAACCGGCGATCCCCAGGCCGAGCGACAGGAAGATTACCAGTGTACCGAAACGCCCCGCCCCGGACTCCACTGACAGGCGGTACATGACAAACAGCATGTACAGTACAAGGCCGCCAATACCGAGGAACAGTGAAATTTCCTCGAACAGCTCAATCCCCGACAGTTCAGTCACGCACGTCTGCCAGGTGGTAGATACGTTTGAAACCCTTGCCGGCCAGCAACCTGGCGGCACGCGCACAGGCTACATCCCGCGTTCCACACAGGATCACGGCAGCAGATTTATCCAGGTAACGGTAATCCCAAGACAGCGCATCCAGTGGCAGGTTACGTGCACCGGGCAAGGCGCCGCGCCTGAAATCGTCGGGCGAGCGGATATCGACCAGTTGACCGCCGGTAGCGAGCAGGTTTTCTGCATGACGGGCCGTCAGACCTTCCCGGCCCGCCAGTTGCAGAGTGCACATTGCGAGATTCATTCCTGCTTCTCGCGCGTGGCCATCGTGACGCTGTCATCCTTACCCGCCGATGTCAGCCCGCAATGCTTGAGCATGCAGAAACGCACGAATGCTGAAATGGCCACTACGAATAAAACCAGTGCAGCAACCGTCAAGCTATCGATGTACATGAGACACCTCCAGTCAGTCAGATACTACAGTTGTAGTTAATATTATCATATTCTTATTTATTGTCAATAAATCCTGCC
>CAMYKJ010000227.1 GCA_947258945.1 uncultured Ectothiorhodospiraceae bacterium | reverse complement strand
CCCGGCTCCTGCCGTCCCCGGAAGGTGGCGACCTCGATGATCTCCCGGCCGAACATGACATGCGCAAGCCTGAAGCGGCGGCCGATCAGGCGACAGTTGCGGAACAGTCGCCGCACATCCTCCGGGTGGGCATCGGTCGCGACGTCGAAGTCCTTGGGCTCGCGGCCCAGCAGCAGGTCGCGCACACTGCCGCCGACCAGGTGAGCGTGGTAGCCGGATTCTTTCAGGCGGTACAGCACTTTCAGCGCATTCTGGCTGATATTGGCCCGGGATACCGGGTGTTCCGACCGTGGAATAATTTCGGGTTTGCTGTGAATAGGGATGCGTCCTGCGGAAGTCACTGTTGTTCTTGTGGATAAAAAGGGTGGGCGTATAATACCATCCCTTTCCAGCCCGTGGGTTACGGGTTAATCACGCTCCCTTCGTCTAGTGGTTAGGACACTGGCCTCTCACGCCGGTAACAGGGGTTCGAGTCCCCTAGGGAGCGCCAATCCACCGATCCTGTGCCAATGGTGTAAGCGTCGATTGGTTCGGGTTATTTCCTGTTTACACCACACCCGTGAATACACAATCAATCGATTCTGGCCCCGTTGATACATACCCGCCGGCCGGGATGCTGCGGCGCCTTGCCGCCATGTTTTATGACGCCCTGCTGCTGGTCGCGATCCTGCTTATCGCCGTGGCACTGGCATTGGTGCTCAGCAGCGGCACCTTTACCTATCACAACCCCTTTTTCCGCACGCTGATGTTTCTGCTGTGCTTCATATTCTACACCTGGTTCTGGCTGCACGGCGGGCAGACACTCGGCATGAGCACCTGGCGCATGCGCGTGCAACGCCGGGACGGCGGCCCCATCACGCTGTGGCAGGCCGTGCTGCGCTTCATGCTGGCCATCCCCTGTCTGGCCCTCGGCGGCCTCGGCTTTTTCTGGATGCTGCTCGATCGCGACCGGCAGACGCTGTATGACCGGCTGTCGCACACGGCCATGGTCGTGTTACCTAAGAAATAGCTATAGCCGCTGCATGGCGCGCATGCCGTAGACCATGAACAGGCCGACCGGCAGCAGCATGGCAAGCAGTGGATGCAACCCGTATACCTGGCCCATCTGTGCGGTCAGCTGTGTGAAGATGTAGAAACTGAACCCGATCAGGATGCCGAAAAATATCCGCTGCCCGGCACCGACCGAGCGCAGGTTGCCGAACACGAACGGCACCGAGATGAACAGCATCACCAGCGCCGACAGCGGCGTCATGAAACGTCCCCAGAAGGCATAGCGGTATTCATCGGCATCGAGCCCGTTTTCGTCGAGGTAGTCGACCAGCTGAGCGATGTCCGCCGCCGACATGTTCTTCGGCTTGAGCCGGACGATACCCAGCAGATCCGGCGTCAACAGGGACGGCCACACCTCGGAATCGGTGTGACTGATGCTAACGCCCTGTTCGCCGAAGGACGACTGCTGCACATCCATCAGGTGCCACTGGCCATCGTGAAACTCCGCATACGCGGCCCGGGTCGTTACCCGCAGCTGATGCTCGTCATCGAATTCATAGACCGTCAGGTCGGCCAGGCGCTCGCGTGCAAGCACCTTGCTGGCATTGATATACAGGTTGTCGTCGCGCACCCACAGACCGCGGCTGCCCAGGAAGCTGACCTCGCGCTCGGTCGCCGACGCCCGCAGGTTCTGGCCGAGGCGCTCGGCAACCGGCGCGACGACCTCGCCGAGAAAGATCGCGACAACCAGCATCAGCAGCCCGGTTTGCAGGACCGAACGCACGATCCGCCACACCGAGAGTCCGCACGCACGCATGGCCACCAGCTCTCCGTGGCTGGCCATCTGGCCGAGACCCATCAGACTGCCGAGCAAGGCGGCCAGCGGAAACAGTTCATACAGGCTTTGCGGGGTGGTCAGCAGCAACCACTGCAGCATGACGGGCAGTGTGTAGCTGCCCCTGCCGATCTTGTCGATCTCGTCGATCACACTGAAGAAAATATCCAGACCGACCAGCACCAGCAGGGCGATGAGCGTACCGCTCACCACCACACCGCCGATGTAGCGATCAAACCGGGTCATTACCTGAGACCCGGTCCGTACACCAGGCGATCAGCGCGCAACAGCAGGACGGTCAGCAGGACCGGGATCAGCGGCACCCACCACAGGCCTATCTCTACGGGGATCACGCCGCGGCCGACCCAGGACTTGGCCGTGCCGAGCAGGTTGTAATAAATAATGAAGATCAGCACGGCAAGCACCAGCCGGCCATAGCGACCCTGGCGCGGCGATGTCCTGCTCAGCGGTACCGCCAGCAACACCAGTGCGATCACGGACAGGGGCAAGGCAAGCCGCCATTGCAGCTCGGCGATATCCATGGGATCGCCGGAACCCAGCAGCTGGCGGGTCGGTGTCGACTCGCGCAGCTCGACGACCTCGGTGGCACCCGGCAGCTCTACCCGCACCCCGTACTTGCCGAATTGCATGACCCGGTAATCGGCCTGGCCCGGGGT
>CAMYKJ010000226.1 GCA_947258945.1 uncultured Ectothiorhodospiraceae bacterium | reverse complement strand
GACCGGGCGCAGGGCCGGCTGGAGCTGGAAGAGGGTGCGCTGGCATCGGGCGTCGACGTGCTGCAGCGCGTTCGCGAGCTCGCGGTCGGTGCACTGAACAGCACCATGGGTCCGGGTGAACTGCAGGCCGTCGGTGTGGAAGTTCGCTCGCTGCTTGACGGGCTGGTGGGGATTGCCAATGCACGCAATGCCAATGGTGAATTCCTGTTTGCCGGTTACCAGACGGGGAGTGTGCCGTTTACCGATAACGGGTCCGGTGTCGTCAGCTACAGCGGTGACCAGGGCAAGCTGCATCTGCAGGTCAGTCCGACGCGCCAGCTGGCCGTGGCAGATAACGGCGCCGATGTCTTCATGGCCGTGCCGGCATCAGCCGGTGGTTTTGTGAGTGTGTTCGACGTGGTGAATGATTTTGCCAATGCACTGTCTGCCGGCGCGCCGCAATCGGCAACCTTGACCGATCTCGATACGGCCATGGACAGCTTACTGTCAGTACGTGCCGATGTCGGCTCACGCCTGCGAGCTGTTGGCGAACAGCGGAATATCAACCAGTCATTCGACCTGGTGATCGAGCGTGAGCAGTCGGATATCGTGGACCTGGACTATACCGAGGCAGTGTCGCGGTTTAACCGCGAGTTGCTCGCCTTCCAGGCCTCCGAACAGGTGTTCTCCAAGGTTCAGGGTTTGTCCCTGTTCAACTTCATTGGATGATGAAATAGAGATCAAATTCCGGCCGCCCTAAATATCCGGTCCCGGTGGCCGAAATGTGTGATAAAGTGCAGAACTCCTAAGGGCGCGATGATTTCGTTGGTTGTATAAGGTGACGTCCCTGTCGTACAACCTCCCTCTCAAGAACGAAAAAATTTATATTTGCCCTGCTGTTACGGTGATACTGGTAGCTGGTTGGCGGCATATTAAGGTGACGTCCCTGTCGTACAACCTCCCTCTCAAGCCCGCATACTGCCAGTAAGCGTAGCTGCTCCCCATCAGGCTACGACTGGCTGCAGTTCACCTGTGGCCGGTATAGCTCTGCTGGTTCTTCCTCCCCCCAAGGTCGCGCATGTCACCCGTCAGGCTGGCGAGCTGTTATATCGCCAGCACCCTGTGCAAGGCCGTCAATATTGGCCCGTCAGATGGATTGATAGTGGTTGAATGTGCGGCAACGGTAGGTTCCGTGCCGGCTATCACACTGGGCAGATTTAGGACCCGTAAGCAACGGTGGTGATAGCGTGAGCAGAGTATAGACAGAAGTTTTCAGAAAATACAAGCAGTTTTTTAGTTTTTCAAAATGACTTTATGGAAGTCTTTCTCAAGCGGCTGGCAATCCTTGTTATTCAAGTCCCAGCAAGGCGACAAGGCACGGTTCAAGGTCCGTCACGGAACGAGTGAGTGTGTACGATTCAAACGCTTCGACCAGTTGTTCACTGAGTGACTTGAGTGTCTGGTTTCTGGGACGGCAAACTTTTCGCAGTTCAGTCAGTGCGTCATCACGATTGATATGCAGACCCTGCATGACCAGCCCCAGGGCGACGCTGACGATGCCCGACACCTCGATGGCACGGCCGAGATTGCTGATCTCCCGGGAGCGGGACAGGGTGGCGTCGATCTCGGCAGTCATTTGTACCGGCGTCACCGGTTTGACCAGATAGCCCAGCGCGCCCAGATCGGATGCCGCCGAGATGGTTGCGTAATCGTCGGATGCTGTCAGAAAAATGAAGGGGATGCCGTATTCTTTTTTGAGTGTTTTGGCCAGTTCAAGCCCTGAGGTATCAGGCAGACCCTGGTCGATAATGGCGAGATCGAAATGCTGGTTGTCACAGGCCTCCAGCGTATGTTTGCCGTCAGCCAGGGCGGTGATCCTGTACCGGTCGACATTGATGCCTTCGCCGAACATGAGCCGAATGACGGGGTCGTCATCGACCAGCAGGATGTTTGCCTGTGAAGTGTCATGAACCATATCCGGCAATACCTCGTTGAAGCATGGTGACAGGGGAATACTATAGTAAATATGGGCCGAGTCCATTGATCTCAATCAAATGGTGTGAGCCAATCGCGCTGCTGCACTCCCCGGGTTCAGGCATGTTCGACAGCGGCCGTGGCAGGTTGCCGGCGGTACGCATCGAGTGCGGACTGTACCCGCGAGAATTCATGATCCATGTCGGACAAAATCACCCGGCCGCCGGTCGTTGCGCCGAGTTGCCCCAGCTTGTCGAGCTGTGTGCACAGGCTGGCCATCTGGTCGGCGCCCAGCTGCATATTGCTGGATTTGAATTTATGGGCCGCACGACTGAGTGCATCGGGATCGTCCTCGTTGATGGCGGTGCGCATGACCTGTATCGCTGAAGGCGCTTCCTGCAGGTATACATCAATCATCCGGTCCAGCAGGGCGTCGCCGGCCTCCATCTCCTGGTACAGGCCGAGAAAAGCGGTGTTGATGGATTGGCTGGTGCCGGCAGTGGACGTATGTGCGGCCGGGCGTGAAGGTATTTCGCTGTCGCGGGAACGGTCTGGCAGCA
>CAMYKJ010000225.1 GCA_947258945.1 uncultured Ectothiorhodospiraceae bacterium | reverse complement strand
TGCTGCCGATGCTGGCGCTGATGGCCGCCTACGGGCTGGAGACAATCAGGCGTGTCGAGTACCGGAAATTCATCGCGGCCAGCGCGGCGGTCACTGCGGTTCTGATCGTCGGCGTCGGCTATCTCCCCTTTTTTCAGGGCACGAGTGCAAACAACATCAAACAGGCCGGCGAGTATCTCGATTCAATCAATGCAGGCACGGCCGAGGTCCATATACTTCCGCAGACAAGGTCATCGGTTAATCCTGCAGTGGCGCTGCCCATGCTGGATTTATTCACTGGCCAGCCACTCGTCTACCACGCGGATACGGATGCACATGGCGCGCAGACAATCGCCGGGCTGCCCTGGCGATGGACCTGGGAGGTATCCAGTACCGGCTATCTGCCGCCCGCCGGCACCGCCGGTGAGGCGCCAACCGTCGTGGTAATCCAGAGCGAGGCGGATCAGGCGGTGCCGAATTATCTGGCGGAGCGTATTGACGGCTATCGCCTGCAAAAAGAGTTTGCCGAAACTAGTCGGGTGTTCAGGTTCAGAACGTTTGTCAGGATTTATCAGCGGACATAGTTTCGGGTATTGCCGCATAAAAAAGCGTAAGGAGGAAGGTCAATGCAACAACAAGTCGCAAGTACAGCAACTGCCGATGCCGCAGTGGCCAAGATGACACTGGAAGAAGAGGGTAAGAGGAAAAAACGACTCTGGGCCCTGGGGCTGCTGGGATTTTTCGCGATCATCAGTACCGGGACCTTCGTCTACAACGAGTACTATATCTACCTCTCGGTGTACCTGTGGTTCGGAATGATCTACGGGATGTGCCTGCAGTACGGGAGATTCTGCTTTTCGTCGGCATTCAGGGACCTGTTTGCCATCAGGGTCCCGAGGATGCTGGTCGGCATCGTCATCGCAACCCTGCTGTTCGGTGCGGTATCCGCGCCGATCACGGCGGCCGGGCTGAGCACCTTCCACGCGGCGCCGGTCAGCAGCCATGCCATCATCGCCGGCGTGTTCTTCGGCATCGGCATGGTCATCGCCGGCGGCTGTGCCTCGAGCTCACTGTACAAGACCGGCGAGGGCAACATGAATGCCCTGATCGTGATTTTCTCCCTCAGCCTCACCCAGGCACTATTTGCCGACGTGGGCGGATGGGCCAACAACTTCGTGCCGGAGGCCTGGACGCAGTCGGCGCTGGAGAAGGGCCTGCCTGCATCGATCACCGTGACCGACGGCTGGGTCGACCAGTATCTCGCCGGCTACGTCTGGAACAACCCGGCGATAACCTATGCGGAAGTGCTGGGTATGGCCAATGCATCCGTCGCGGGCGCCTTCGTGGGTAACCTGTTTGTGGGCATCTTCGTGCCTGCATCGCTGCTACTCGCCCTGGTGTATGCCGTTTACTGGCGCAAGGGCTACCGCAACAAACAGCGTAAAGCCGGCAAGGATGTCTCGGGCCTCAAGGGTGAGCTGGCCGGTTACTGGTCGATGATCACTGCCAACAAGCGCACTGCAATTGCCGGGATGATTCTTGGCATCGCCTGCGCCCTGCACATGCTGGTTATCCAGGGGTTGCGCGTGAAGTTCGGCTTCAAGAATGCCGGTACGATGCTCGAGCGTATCGGCTGGGACTTCGGCCTGTCCGTGCAGGGCACGGTCTTTGACCCGGGCTATTGGTATGTGACGACCCAGGAGGCGCAATGGGTTGGCTGGACGCTGCAAAAGATGGGTATCGAGAACCTGGACAATATCTACTTTGGCTTCGTCAACGGCATCCCGAACCCGGCAATCAACCCGGCCGACTGGATGTCGCTGGCGCTGATCGGCGGGGCGGCGATCATTGCGCTGTACCACAACGAGTTCAAGTTCAAGAAGCCCACCTGGGAAACCGCCATGTGGTCAGCCATCGGCGGTGCATTCATGGGTATCGGCTCCAGGCTCGGGCTCGGCTGCAATGTGGGCGCCTACTTCGTGCGGGTCGCCAATGGAGATTGCTCGGGATGGCTGTTCGGCCTGGGAATGGCGGGCGGGGCCTATCTGGGCGTCAAGTTCTTTAACTGGTGGACAGAGAAAAAACTCGCCAAAGAGGCCGAGGCAATGGGTTTGTAACCTGCCCGGCACATTACGGAGGTATCAACAATGGGTATGAAGTTTGAAAAGACCGATGAGGGGCGTTATCGCCTGAACGTCAATGGCTATGTGTGTCCGCATCCGCAGATCTACACCAAGAAGGCACTGGAGAAGCTGAGTTCCGGCGACATCCTGGAGCTGTTTTTCGATAATCCCTCATCCGGCGAATCTATCGAGCAAATGCTTGAGAATGACGGGAACGAGCTGGTGGTAAAGAATGTAGATGCCGGCCAGTTCGAGTGGCATATACAGAAAGCATAGTCGAGGCGGACTATCCGGGCCACTGGCGAAAAATGTCGCAACAGTCGCGATTTGACAAATGACAAGCATCGTCCTGCTGGCAGGACGATTAGAAAGGAGGCGAAATGAAGAGTGATCTCTGGATAGTTTTTGCAGTGACCGCCGGATTTATGGGATTCATGA
>CAMYKJ010000224.1 GCA_947258945.1 uncultured Ectothiorhodospiraceae bacterium | reverse complement strand
AGCTGATGCAAACTGTCTGCCAGCGTCACCGGTTCACGGATATCCTGCCGCAGGAATTCACGCAGACGCGGATGGAAGGCGATGGCACTGTCGATGCGCGGGTCGCTGCCATGCTGGTAGGCACCTACCGCGATCAGATCCCGGTTCTGGCGATAGGCCGCGTACAACTGTTTTAACTGCAGCGCCGCCTGTTGCTGTCGGATCGATGAAATATCGTGCATGACACGACTGATCGACGACTCGATATCGATGGCCGGATACAGGCCGGACTCGGCAATTTCCCGTGACAGCAGCAGGTGACCATCCAGCGTCGCACGGGCCGCGTCAGCCACCGGGTCATTCTGATCATCTCCTTCCGCCAGCACGGTATAAAACGCCGTGATCGATCCGGCTACATCGCTGCCGTTGCCAGCCCGCTCCACCAGCTGTGCGAGCTTGGCAAACACCGACGGCGGGTAACCCTTGGTTGCCGGTGGTTCGCCGATGGCCAACCCGATCTCGCGCTGCGCCTGTGCAAAACGACTCAGGGAATCCATCAACATAAGTACTTTCATGCCGCGGTCACGGAAATACTCGGCAATGGCGGTCGTCAGCCAGGCCCCGTGCATGCGCATCAGCGGCGGCTCATCGGCCGGCGCCGCCACGACAACTGCACGCTGCATGCCAGTGTCGCCGAGAATATTCTGTACGAATTCCTTCACCTCGCGGCCGCGCTCGCCGATCAGACCGACGACCACGACATCGGCCTCGGTGAAGCGCGTCATCATGCCCAGCAGGACACTCTTGCCGACACCACTGCCGGCAAACAGCCCCATGCGTTGACCACGACCGACGCTGAACAGGGTGTTGATGGACCGGATGCCGACATCGAGCGGCTGGCTGATCGGCTGGCGGTTGAGTGGATTAATCGGCCGCCCCATCAGCGGGACATGGGCATGTGTTTCGATCGGACCCAGTCCGTCCAGCGGTCTGCCGGCCGCATCGATCACCCGGCCGAGCATGGCCTCGCCGACCGCAACCTCGGACGAGTGGGCCGAGGGTACGACGCGGGCATTCGGCGTCAGCCCTTCGACATGCCCGGTGGGCATCAGGTAGGTCTGTTCGCCGGCGAATCCGACCACTTCGGCCTCGATCTGTTCACCACTGGCGGTCAACACGTCACAGCGCGATCCAACCGGGACCTGACAACCGACCGCCTCGAGCGTCAGGCCAACCATGCGCGTCAGTCTGCCCTCGACCACGAACGGGACGGTGCGGTCTGCGCGTTCGCGACCCTGACGCAGGCGCTCCGCCCAGATATGGCCACGGGACGTCGCAGGAAAATCGTTACCGGTGCTCATCAGGTTGACTGCGAATCACCGGCAGCACCGAGCACGCCCTCGGCGATGCGCGCCACCTGCTGCTCGATCGATGCATCGATGCGGGCATGAACGGTCGACACAACACAACTGCCACGCGTGCAGGCAGCATCCTCCACAATCTGCCACTGACCCTCTTCGACCGGCGTGGACAGGTGTTCGCGAACCAGTTGTGCATCCTCCGGGTGCAACTGCAGGGTGATCCTGCGCGAGGCCACCGGCAACAGCGCGACCGACTCGCGGATAATCGACAGTACCAGCGCCGGATCCGTGGCCAGCTCGCGCCGGATGACCTGCTTCGCCACCAGCATCGCCAGCGATAGCAATTCTGTTTCAACCGCCTCGTCCAGCTCTGCAAAAGGTTCTGTCAGAGACTGCATCAGGCGCTGCAGGATTGCGACCCGCGCCTGCAGTTCCTGTTGTCCAGCCGCCAGCGCCATCTCCCGCCCCTGCGCATAGCCTTCTTCATAGCCGGGCGGTACCGCATGCATCGCATTGCCGCCGACCGCCGTTATGCGTTCGTCGATCTGCGGGATATCCCAGCGCGAACAGTCGCGACCTTCGCCGCCCTCCTCGTGGCTAGACATACTCCTCACCACCCTTGCCGCCGATGATAATATCGCCGTTCTCCGCCATGCGCTGCGCGACTACCAGAATTTCCTTCTGCGCCGCATGCACCTCGCTGAGCTTGACCGGACCCTTGGTCTCCATATCGTCCTTCAGTAATTCGGCGGCCCGTTTCGACATGTTGTTGAATATCTTTTCGCTGAGGCTGTCATCTGCACCCTTGAGTGCGACCACCAGCTGGTCGGTCGACACCTCGCGCAGCAGGGCCTGGATTCCGCGGTCGTTGATATCCTTCAGGTTGTCGAAGACAAACATCAGGTCCTTGATTTCCTGACCGAGCTCCTCATCGAGTTGCATGATGTTTTCGGTAATGGCGTTCTCGTCCTTGTTGTCCAGGAAATTGAGGATGTCCGCGACCGTGCCGGGCCCACCGACCCTGGGCGGCTTGATACTCTTCATTTCGCGAAACTGGTCGGCCAGTATATGGTCGAGCTCTTCCAGTGCGGACGGATTGACTTCCTCCGTTTTCGCGACACGCATCAGTACATCGGTACGTGTTTCTTCATCCAGTGATGTCAGCACGCTGGCCGCGAGGTCCGCATCCAGTTGCGACAGC
>CAMYKJ010000223.1:763-6153 GCA_947258945.1 uncultured Ectothiorhodospiraceae bacterium | reverse complement strand
CGCGGGCAATCGCATCCAGTCCGGGATCGTCTGCAAGGTTCGCCGTGGTCAGGGCAAACTGTTCCTCGCCGTGGCTGACAACGGCGACCGGCAGCCCGGGAAAGCGCACCCGCAGGCGCTCGATGTCGGCGCGCACCCCGGTCAGCAGCTTGCCCAGTGTATCCGCGTCGCCGCTGACGATTTCGAAGACGATCCCCGCCGGTGCCTCCCCGGCCGCCAGCAGTGCCTCGATATCATCCGCTGCAACAGCGCTCGCCTGGAACCCGGCAAGCGCGGTTAGCAGGGTGACTGTAACGAGTACCATTCTCATTTCGTGAGCCTTTTAGCCAGGATCAACGGGGTCAGACTCGACAGGCCAGACGTTATGCTACCGTTTAAATCGTGTCTGAGCCCATTGATTTCCAGAACCTATATTAGGTAAAAATGTGCTCTGACACCATTCTGTATTTTGCGTATTATTAAGGTATGGATGCGATGACGGAAACCGATACGACCGCAAGCAAGAAGAACGGACGAATTAACAAACTCGTGTTTGTCGGCCTGTTTCTGCCGATGGCGGCCTTGGTGCTGATGGTTGGATATTCTCTTGCCAAGGTACGGCAGGAAGCCCGCATCGACGAGATGCTCGATTACGATGACACCCAGCTCCAGCTGGTTAGCGGGTTTCTGGGTGCCGAGGTCATTCTTTCGCTGAAACATCTGCACTCCATTTCCACGGAAGTCTTTACCCTGCAGGCGCTGGATTCGCCCGAGCCGAAACAACTGCGCATACTGGAGTCTTCCTTTCTGACACTCGCACGACGCAACCCGCTGTATCAACAGATTCGGTGGATTGATGCATCCGGTATTGAACGGGCAAGGATAATGCGTGATCGGGGAGAGCCCTTCGTGGTGGCCCCGCAGGACCTGCAGGACAAGAGCGACCGCTACTATTTCAAGGCGGCCAATGCAATGCTGCCCGGTGAGCTGTATATCTCCCGCATTGACCTCAATGAAGAGCGCGGACAGATGGAGATGCCGCCGAAGCCGATGCTCCGTATTGCCACGCCGGTAGCGGACAGTGAACAGAAACGCCGCGGTATTATCGTCATCAATATCGAGATGAGATACCTGTTTGAATTTATCCGTACCAGGAAGCAGTCGGACCTGGAGGTGGAATACTTGCTGGTCAACCAGGAAGGGGTTCTGTTGAACTCCAGCACTGAGAACGCCCTGACCCTGGAAGGGGAGGAACCGGGCGTGGATTTCTCCGCGCTTCATCCGGACGTCTGGGAGAAAGTATCTGCGCGCGACGTGGGTAACCTGGAATCAACAGATGGATTGTGGACCTGGAGAAAGTTGTCCCCGGTAGATACCTTCAAGAAGTTGAACCTGGTATTTCCGCAACATATGATCGCGTTTGACCAGATGATCTCTGACGACTTCACGCTGTCGCTGATTGCGCATCGGCCAACCGGAACCATGGAAGCTATGCGTCGCGAAAATCTGATGCTGATTACCCTCGCCAGCATTTTTATCCTGTCTGTTTACGCGATTACACTGTTCTTTTACCTGAGCGGCACTGCCCGCGCACGACGCGCGGAGATTGAGGCGGCCTATGCCAGGGAGCGTGTCTCAAGCATGGAGCGCATGAAAGAACTTGAACAGCGCTTCCATCGCCTGGTTGATGCCAGCAGTATTGGCCAATTGGTCGTTGACAGGGATGGCCGCATTGAAATTTCCAACCTTGCAGCAGAACGACTGCTGGGCTATGAAAGAGGGGAGCTCGAAGGTGTCCTGGTGGATGCAATGCTGCCGGCCGGTTTGCAGGAACAACATGCACACCATCGAGAGCAATATCTGCGAGCGCCAGAGGCTCGCATGATGGGTACGGGGCGTGAATTGAAAGCCGTCAGAAAAGAAGGTTCGACAATACCTGTGGAAGTGGGGCTGACCCCCTACACGGACCAGGACCGGCAGTTGATCCTGGTGAGTATCATCGACCTGTCTCATCGAGACGGTGTGAGCAAAATCAGATAGGCAGAGGCACGGGAAAGGGGTCGGATACTTTATTCCTGACCCCTTTCCCGCTTCCCATGCCTCTGCCGCTGCATATTGCGAATCTGCCCGTGGCGAAAACAGCCCGTCACATGGTCGTTCACGAGCCCCGCCGCCTGCATGTAGGCATAACATATCGTTGAGCCAGCGAACTTGAATCCGAGTTCCTGCATTGCCTTGCTCATTGCGTCCGACTGGGCGGTGCAGGCGGGCAGCTGCTTCAGGGTGCGCCAGCGATTGTGCCGGGTCCGGCCATCGACGAACTGCCAGATGAAGTCATCGAACGAGCCCTCGCGGTCCTGCAGTTCCAGGAACATGCGTGCATTGTTGATTGTCGCTTCAATCTTCAGCCGGTTGCGAATGATGCCGGCGTTGCCCAGCAGCGTGTTTACCTTGTCGAAGGCCTCGCGAAAGTTCTCGCGCTTGTTCAATACCGTCGACCAGCTGAGGCCGGCCTGGAAGGCGTCCAGCACCAGGTACTCGAAGTGCCTGCGATCATCATGCACCGGGACACCCCACTCGGTATCATGGTAGGCGACCATCAGCGGGTTGGTCTCGACCTTGCCGGGCCACTGGCAGCGCGGGAGCGTGGGATCAAATGACATGGAAACAAATGGGGTCAGGGCACAATTTCTCCTAATATTAGGTTAAATTGTGCCCTGACCCCATTATTCTCATCTGGCCGGACATATTCCAGGACCAAGCGTAGAGAATTCATGATGAAGTGGATCGAATGGACCCGGGGCCGCCTGCGTGGGCGGCCGGATAGCGAGCACGAGCAGGCGCTTATTCGTGTCGTTATTATGAGCCTGATCTTTCTCTATTTTTCCACCACCGAACTGGATTCGGTCACCCTGCTCGCAGGCAGCTATCTGGCGGTAGCAGTCGTCATATTCGCATGGATTCTGCTTTCACCGGCAAAGAACGTGCCCCGGCGGGTGCTGGGTATCGTCGGCGATATGACAGGGGCCTCAGTCGGCCTGTCCCTGGCGGGTGAGGGAGGCACCCCGCTGGTCGCCCTGTATCTTTGGGTTGTCGTTGGCAACGGTTTTCGCTATGGCGTGAACTATCTTGTGTTAGCCACGCTGTGTGCCGCAACCGGTTTAACAGCTGTCCTGGTGTTGTCTCCATTCTGGTCAGAGCACTTCTGGTTTGGACTCGGCTTGCTGATCACCCTGGCGCTGGTGCCGTTGTACATGGCCGGCTTGATTCGGAAGCTGCATCAGGCGATCAGGGTGGCGGAGGAAGCCAACCATGCCAAATCGCGGTTCCTGGCAAAGATGAGTCATGAGCTGCGTACGCCCCTCAACGGCATTATCGGCATGAGCGATTTGCTCACAACCACATCACTTGACAGGGAACAGAAGGAATATACCGGTGCGATTCAGACATCGGGGCATACCTTGCTGGCATTGATCGAGGATATTCTCGATATTTCAAAAATTGAAGCCGGCAAGCTTGTCACCGAATCAAGGCCGTTTGACTTGCATGCGCTGGTGAACAATACCGTCAAAACATTCACTTCGCAGGCCAGGAAGAAAGACCTTGATCTGAATTGCCACATCGATCCTGCAATACCGTTCCGGCTGCAGGGCGACGAATTGCATGTCCGGCAGATATTGATGAATTTGCTCAGCAATGCCATCAAATTCACCGAGCAGGGCGGCGTCACTGTTATGGTGCAGTGCCTTGAAGATGCACCGGATAAACGTGCATGGATCCGGTTCAGGGTGATTGATACCGGCATCGGCATGTCGGAAGAGGCCCAGGAGAATATCTTCGAGAGATTTGTCCAGGCTGATGCCACGGTTACACGTGTGTATGGCGGGACAGGTCTTGGCACGGCGATTTCCAGGGAACTGGCTACATTGATGGGCGGCATGTTCTGGTTTGACCTGCCCTTTGAGCGCCAGCCCGCTGTCAGCAAGCAGGAGCTGGCACATTCGTCTTTTCCCGATGTACGCGTGCTTGTCTTGCTGGGCGATGCTGTCATCCCGGAAGTCGAAAAGTATTTGCAGAGATGGGGGGTGGAATTCGAGGCAGTCACGGGAACGGCGCAACTGTTTTCCCGGCTGGTTACCGCCAGTGAACAATCCATGCCGTTTCGCACCGTGATTGTCGAGAGAGAGCTGTTGAGTATGGATGCCGCACAGTTCGCCGACTCCATCAAAGAGGAGACGATGCTTGCCAATGTGTCGTTGATTCTCATTGACTCAAGGCTTGAATCAGGCGATATGCAATCCCTGATGATGACGGGTTACTCTGCGGTGCTCTATACACCGGTCAACGAGTCGCTGTTGTTCAATGCGGTTCACGAGGCCTGCGCGGAACATCAGCTTTCGCAGGGCGTGGCCTCGCTGGCCGACTACTTCAGGGAAAGGGATAAAGCCCGCAGCGCGCGCGTACTTCTGGCGGAAGATAACGACGTGAACCAGACCGTGCTCACGGCTATTCTGGAGCGCGCCGGTCATCAGGTGCAGGTAGCCGGCGATGGCGAAGAGGCGCTGGATATTCTGACCGAAAGGGATACGGATTTCGATATTGTGATTCTGGATATGAATATGCCGAAAATTTCAGGCCTGAACGTGCTCAAGGCCTATCATTTTATGGAAACAGACATGAATATGCCGGTGATCATGCTCTCGGCGAATGCCCTGCCCGAAACTATCGAAGAATGCAGGCAGGCCGGGGCCGATGATTATCTGACCAAGCCGGTCGATGCCAAGCGCCTGATCGAGACCATCGACAGGCTCACCCGGCCGGCGAAGGAGCATGACAAGGGCATGGCCGATATCCAGCCTTTCCCTGCGGCAATGGAGCCCGCTGGAACGGCGTGGCGTTATATTGATTCGGCATCGCTCGACAAACTGGAGAAATTTTCGTCCAGGCCTGATTTTCTTCCCGGGGTGCTCAGGCAGTTCATCGGTGACGGGGAAAAGCATATCGCCGCACTCCAGGATGTCTCCTCTTCCGATGATCAGGGTGCCTTCCTGAAGATTGTGCATGAATTCAAGGGAAGTGCGGCGACCGTGGGGGTAAGCTCGATCGCGCAAATATGCGTCGAGGCGGAGAGCAAACAGCGGCAGGAACTGGATCGTTCCAGCATGGTGGATTATGTCGGCCAGCTGGAAAAGCTGTATCAGGGCGCTTGCAGGGAGCTGGAAGTATATCTTGAGCAAAGCCGGCATTAACTGAGTCCGCCGCAGGACACGAGCCCCCGGCAGGCGACAAACAGGCGATAGCCGCCGGGACGCACCCTGGCGCATCCGCCGGGCGATGACCAGCCAAGTCCCGGGTCAAGCCCGGGACTTGCCGGCCTGTTGCGCTGTCGTGTCCTCTTTACACAACGGGGT
>CAMYKJ010000223.1:0-727 GCA_947258945.1 uncultured Ectothiorhodospiraceae bacterium | reverse complement strand
CAGGCTCTTTCTCTCAAGGCGCAGTGCAGCATCGACCCACGCCGTTGTGATGTTCTCCAGTTCTTCGTAGCTCACCGGGTTGCAAAACTGTTTGGCCTGTCGGAATGCCTGATAACCATTCTGCGCCCTCTCTTCCCTGTGGATATAGTCGAGGACAGCCTGTTCTCCCTGCCCATCCTCGGCCAGCACGTCGACGATGCCCATGTCGTGCAGTTCCTCGGCAGAATACAGGCATCCGCCCAGGATCATCCGTTCTGCCTGGACTTCGCCGACTTTCCGTGAAAGGAAACTGTAGGCGCCCATACCGGGAAAGAGATTAAACAGAATTTCCGGCATCCCCATTTTTGCACTGCGCTCGGCAATGAGTACATCACCTGAAATGGCAAATTCCATGCCGCCACCCAGGGCATCTCCCTGCACGAGTGAAATGGTCGTAATGTCCTTGCCGAGATGTGTGTAATGCTTAAACAGTGTGTCGATGCACGAGGTGGCATAGTGCATCAGGCCTTCCCTGTCCCCGTTACGGATGAGTTCGATGAAGAGATTCAGGTCTCCCCCGAGATTGAAAACGCCCGGTACTCTGGATGCCAGTGCTATATAGCGCACATTGTGCGGACACGCCGGACTGACAAGCTCGTCATACCATTGCTGGATTTCGCTGATTAACGTTGGCGAGCAGCAAAGACGCGGCTTTACATCCATGTAATACCAGGCAAGCCGGTAGTCA
>CAMYKJ010000222.1 GCA_947258945.1 uncultured Ectothiorhodospiraceae bacterium | reverse complement strand
ACACGGGGAGGCGGCCCGACGGCCGCTATACAGGCAGCCTCATGGCGGAGGTGCTGGGTACCAGCGGCATGCACCTGAGCAGCTATGACAAGCATGCACTGGCAACCTACCTGGGTTCGCTGCCACCCATCCACTACGATGTCTACTTTACCTTCGATCCATTCCCGTCCGAAGAGTATCTCGATCAGTAGATGTGGCAGCAAAAAGGGACCGGATACGTTTTATAGAAATTGTGTCCGTTTCCTTTAACTGGATTCCCGCCTCGGCAATTGCTCCATGCATTGCACTACCTCCTGCATCCCTGTAGTCGTGTGCGGGAATGACCACAACACATCGCGCCTGCAAGGCGCTCCTACAAGTACCCGTAATTCCTGTACGCGTCAGGGTGTGCCGCTGCCCGGTGTTGATGGCGGCGGCGGAGCCGGTATGAACGGTGAATGCTCCGCCCGCGGAGCCCTGGGTGCCATGGGTGCACGCGGTGCCTGTTGCGGGTAAGTTGTGCCAACATTTACTGGTGGATGTAACATTGGCGATTGACGTTTCATATAAAATACCACCGGCTCACTGGTGATGAGGACCTGATCATTTTGGTCGAGCACCTGTGCAGCGACCGTGTGTTTGCCGCGTTCGACACCCTCGAGTGATTGTCCAATGGCCGGCGACGGCGCCCCCATGGCCTTGCCGTCAAGCAACAGCTGAATGCGGTGATCCTTGGCAGTGACGAGCTCGGGATCGAGCTTGACGGTTACCTCAACAATGCCCTGGTTATCGTGGATGTTTTCCTCGGCTGCCGGCCTGGTGATGGCAAGCTGCTCGTAGGCAACCGACCTGGGTTTGTCCACCCGAGGTGTTATGGGCGGCGCCATCGGGCGGATGATTTTCGGTGGCACCCATTCCGGAAGCGTGATCCGGTCCGCCCCGGCACGGGGTTCATCGGAATAATTCACGCTTCCGTCCGGCGCGACCCAGCGGTAGATGTCGCGGGCCTCGGCCATGGACAGACACAGGGCAAGCAGCAGGAACGTACTGATTTTCATTATTTAAGTGTACTCAATAAGCTACAGAAGGGAAGCTTGGTGTCAAAATATTTACTCCTGAAAATCAGGGTAATTACATCAATAATCCTTCCCCGACATGCAGTTAACCCGCCCCTTCGCGTAAATTTAAATACGCCCGTTCGGAAATATCGTGCCAGTCGAACACCTGCTGCCTGAATTCAAGATACGATTTATAGACCTTGGCTGACTGCGCATCCTGGTCGGCGACTTCCGCGACCACCTGTGCCGACAGTTCGCGTAACTTCGCGATGACCTCATCCGGGAAGGGGCGCACGTCGACATTGTGTTCCTCGACCAGTGCGCGCAAGGCGGTGTTGTTACGCGCCGTATACTCGGCGAGCATGTTGCCGTTCACCACGCGACAGGCGTTTGTAACGATACTCTGCAGGTCCGCCGGCAGACTGTCGTAGGCGTCCCGGTTGATCAGGCATTCCAGCGTGGTACCCGGCTCGTGCCAGCCCGGGTAATAATAGTGCTTCGCCACCTTGTACAGGCCGAATGCCAGGTCGTTGTAGGGGCCGACCCACTCGGTCGCATCGATGACACCGGTCTGCATCGAGGTAAAGATTTCCGCACCCGGCATGCTCACCGGCAATCCGCCGGCCCGCTTGAGCACCTCGCCGCCCAGCCCGGGAATGCGCATCTTCAGCCCGTTGAGATCATCCACGGAATTGATTTCGCGGTTGAACCAGCCGCCCATCTGGACGCCCGAGTTACCAGCCGCGGCCGGCAGCACGCCGAACGGCGCATAGGTCTCGGTCCACAGCTCCATGCCGCCGCCGTAATACAGCCAGGCATTCATTTCCTGCGCATTCATGCCGAACGGTACCGCGGCAAAGAACTGCGCCGCCTCGCTCTTGCCCTTCCAGTAATAGGCCGCACCGTGCCCCAGTTCTGCCGTACCGCCGGCGACGGTATCGAACACCTCGAACGGCGGCACCAGTTCACCGGCGCCGTACAGGGTGACCTTGATTCGGCCGCCGCTCATCTCCGTGATCAGGCGTGCCACGTTGCTTGCGCCGGTACCCAGGCCGGGGAAATTCTTCGGCCAGGTGGTCACCATTTTCCAATCGAACGTCTGCTTCGCTCGCGTCGTTGCCGTTCTTGGTGCGGCCTGTTCCTGTCCACACCCCGTCAACACCAGCCCGGCGCCGGCAGCACCGAGAAAATCGCGTCGTTTCATAGCCTGCCCCCTGTCATTGAATGGTGGCCATTGTACGTGTGCAACAAACTGCATGCCGCAACGAATTGCACTCGCGTTCGTGCCACACGTTTTTCATACTCGTCTTGATATTACACACAGTTATCGAATAGTATTCAGCCATTGCTTACGGTATTGATGCCAGTTTACTAATTTAAAAAAACTAACTCGCTGTACTCTCCTAACTCGCTGTACTCTCACGGACGCAGACTTTGGCACGCAGCACTAGAGAGTCCCGGGCAATGCCATCTTGAGCCAGCTCAATCGCATCCGTATGCGCTTCCTCGTCCTGATCCTGGTCGGCCTGCTGATTGCGCCGCTGACCGGCCTGTCTGCCGCCCTGCTGTCTGGTCTGGTCAGCGTTACCGAACTGCAGGCCACCCGCACCCTGTTCATCATGGGCGCATTCACGCTTGGCTTCACGATCATCGCGGGAATTTATTTTTTCAGATATTTCAGTTATTTACGTATTGATACCCAGGCGCCCGGGCGGCTCAATCAGCTGGAGTCGCAGATGCGCGCCGTGGTGGAGACCGCCGCCGAGGGCATCATCGTCATCGATACCTACGGCACGATCAACACCTTCAACACAGCCGCGGAAAAACTGTTCGGTTACCATGCCGGCGAGATCCGACAACAGTCGCTGCGGTCACTTGTTCCACACCTGTTCGATGAACAGGGGCGCCTGATTCCCACCGACCATGAACGCGAGGTGGAAGGCATCGACCACGACGGCCGGCGCATACAGCTGGCCATACGCATGAGCACCCTGCAGGACGGCAGCCGACTGCTGTATACCTGCCTGGTCACCGACATCGGCCAGCGCAAGGCCATTGAAAAGCGGATGCGCGAGGCGGAAACCCGCTACCGGGACCTGGTCGAAAGCGCGCATGACATGGTCTGGACACTCGACACCGATGGACGCTTTACCTACGTCAACCCGGCCTGCAGTGAAATCTACGGCTTTACGCAGGATGAAATGCGCGGCCATTACCTGTATGAATTCCGCTCACCGGACCATCCCCCGCATGATCGTGAGGCCATAGGGCAGCTGATACGCGGCAAGGACAATGTGCAGTTCGAGACAGTGCACCTGGACAGCGAAAGCCGTCCGCACTTCCTCGAGTTCAGTGCGCGCTCGCACAAGGACCCGGCAGGTTTCGTGCTGCGCATCAGCGGTACCACGCGTGATGTGACCGAACAGAAGGCGTTCCAGCACCAGTTGTCCTACAACGCCGAGCATGACCCGATGACCGGCATGTTCAACCGCAATTATTTCCAGGAAGAACTCGAACGCACAGTGGCGCGTGTTGCACGCAGCGGCCTGACCTGTGCACTGTTATATATCGATCTCGATCAGTTCAAGTACATAAATGACACGCTCGGGCATGCTGCAGGTGACCGGCTGCTGGTAGACATCGGCGCATTGCTCACGACCCATGTGCGCGACGGCGACCTGATCGCACGTTTTGGCGGCGACGAATTCACGCTGCTTCTGTACAACATAGATCGTAACGATGTACTTCGTGCAGCGGAAAACTTCCGCGTGCTGTGCGACAACTACACGTTCACCGAAAATGACAAGTCGTGGAATGTCAGCGCAAGCATCGGCATCGCCATGATCGACCGCCACATGCATTCTGCGGACGAGGTCCTGTCGCACGCCGACCTCGCCTGCAATATCGCCAAGCAGCAGGGGCGCAATCGCATCAACCTGTACGATCCCGCCGACCTGGACAAGGCCGACATGGCCGCCGACATGAGCTGGGCCACGCAGGTGCGCGCCATGCTCGAGCATGACCGCTTCCAGCTGGCCTACCAGCCGATCATCGCCACCGACGGCGGCGAGGTGCTCGACTACGAGGTGCTGGTACGCATGGTCTGCGACGACGGCCAGATTATCCTGCCGGGCGGTTTCATGCCGGCAGCGGAACGCTTCGGCCTGATCCACAGCGTGGACCGGTGGATCGTACGTCGCGCCATCGAGCAGCTGCATACGCTGCACCTGCAGGGACACGGCACGAATTTTTCCATTAACCTCTCCGGCAAGGCCTTCGAGGATGACACGCTGCTGCCGCTGATCCGCGACCTGCTGGATTCCACGGGGCTGGAGGCTTCCTGCGTGACCTTCGAGATCACCGAGACTGCGGCGATCGCGAACCTGGCTGCAGCAGAGGAATTCATCACTGCGCTGAAGGACATCGGCTGCCAGTTCGCACTGGATGATTTCGGCTCCGGTTTCTCGTCATTCGCCTACCTGAAGCACCTGCCGGTGGACAAGCTGAAAATCGACGGTGCCTTCGTTAAAGGCATGGCGCACAGCTCGGTCGACCAGGCCATGGTCGAGTCCATGAACCAGGTCGCTCACGCACTCGGCAAGGAAACCGTGGCAGAGTGCGTGGAGAACGAGGAAACCCTGCATATACTCAAAGAAATAGGCGTCGACCGCGCACAGGGCAATTTCATCGGACGACCCGACAGCTTGCCTGACCCGCTAGCACCGCACACAGACCCGGCCGGCAATCTGTCGCTGATGCAGTAAATTATATAACTGCGCCAATCGATGTATCTGCAGGAGCGCCCTGTTGGCGCGATAATTATTTCGCGCAGAGGCGCAAAGCAAGAAAGACATTCACCACAGAGAACACAGAGAAAAATAGATACTCAATGCTGGAAAATTGCACGTCATTCCCGCCGGGGCCTGCACCCGCGAAGGCGGGGGCGGGAATGACAGTCATATTGTTAGTTTCTGATTA
>CAMYKJ010000221.1 GCA_947258945.1 uncultured Ectothiorhodospiraceae bacterium | reverse complement strand
GTTAATACAACAGGCTGTAGACAAGCTGCTACAGTTTATCTGCCCCTTCGGGGCGACGCAGTCTAACTTATTCATTAACGCTTCGCCAGCAGGCCGTCGAGCAGGCCGGCATGTGCCCGCAACTGCTGTCCCCGTGCCAGCGCCTGTCCCGCGCCCTCGAAAATCAGCACCAGGTCATCCAGGGCCTGCTGGAAATCATCATTAATCACAAGGTAATCATACTCGTCGAAGTGCGACATCTCGCTCACCGCATCGCGCATACGCCGGGCGATCACCTCGGCCGCGTCCTGCCCGCGGGCAGTGAGCCGCGCTGCCAGCGCGTCGAGCGAGGGCGGCAGGATGAAAATGCTTACGGCCCCGGGCAACAGCTCGCGCACCCGGCGCGCGCCCTGCCAGTCGATTTCGAGAATGACGCCAATGCCCTGGTCCAGCCGGGCCGCCAGCGCCGCCCGTGAAGTGCCGTAGTAATTGTCAAACACCCGCGCATACTCGAGAAATTCGTCCGCAGCAACCATGGCCTCGAAACGGGTCATATCGACGAAGTGATAATCCTGCCCGTCGACCTCGCCGGGACGGGGCGCACGCGTGGTGTGCGAGACCGACAGCTCCACCTTGTGGATGCGGTCCGACTCGAGGAGCGCACGCAGCAGGCTGGATTTTCCCGCACCGGACGGCGCGGAGATGATGTACAGAGTGCCCCTGTTGTTACTTTCTGAGCTCATCGTTTTGAAGGAAGCATCGGATTAATCGGTCTTTGCCGGGAATGAAGTGACGCAACAATCTCTTGAACGCAAACTGAAAACTCCATGGCAAGTTGACGAGATTGTCATGCCGCCGTTGCGGCCTGCAATGACGGGATTATTCCACGTTCTGCACCTGTTCGCGCATCTGCTCGACCAGGACCTTGAGTTCAACGGAGATATTGGTCGTATCGGTCACGACCGATTTCGAACCGAGCGTGTTGGCCTCGCGGTTCAGCTCCTGCATCAGGAAATCCAGCCGGCGCCCGACCGGCTCGCCGCTGGCGGTAACCCGGCGCACTTCACCGACATGGTTCGCCAGTCGGTCCAGCTCTTCGTCCACGTCGATCTTCTGCAGTTGGAGCACCAGCTCCTGTTCGAGGCGGCCCGGCTCCACGTCGATATCCAGCTCCGCCAGGCGCTGCTCCAGCTTGCGGCGCAGGCCGGTGCGAATATCCGGTAGCAGCACGCGCGCCTTTGCTACCTGCTCGAGCATGGCATCGCAACGCTGCGTCAGCACAGCGGTTATCGACTTGCCCTCGCGGGCACGGCTCTCGACCAGCTCGTCCAGGGTCGCATTGAGCAATTCCAGCGCGCCCTGCATCAACGGTGCCGTATCCAGCGGTTCATCACGGACGATACCCGGCCAGCGCAGCAGATCCAGCGGACCAGGGGGTGTAACGGCGGGCAAGCCGGCAGAGACGGTGTCGCAGGCGGCCAGCAGGCGCGCGAGATTGTCCCGGTCCACGTCGACCGGTACTGCAGTGCGGGTCGCGGCCTGGAAGCGGCAAATGCAATCGACCTTGCCACGCGCCAGGCGCGCGTTGACCCGTTCGCGCACGGCGGTCTCCAGCGCCCGCAGATCTTCGGGCAGCCGCAGGGAGATTTCCAGGTAGCGATGGTTCAGGGAACGCAGTTCCCAGGAAAGGGCCCCGGCGTAGAGATCGGTCTCCCGGCGGGCGAAGGCTGTCATGCTGTGGACCATACGGACTCCCTGTGCGTGCTGTTGATTCCGGCGGCCATGGTAAGCCATAAGCACGTGAATGGGAAAAACGCGTCATGCAAACACCGGTGTTCAGTTATAATCCGCGCCTCACACAGACCCGAGGAGCCATCATGCGCCCCAGCAGCCGCCAGCCGGACGCCATGCGTCACGTCCGCATTACCCGCAACTACACCAAGCATGCCGAGGGCTCGGTGCTGGTCGAGTTCGGCGACACCCGCGTGCTCTGCAATGCCACCGTGGAGGACCGCGTGCCGCACTTCCTGCGCGGCAAGGGTGAGGGCTGGGTGACGGCCGAGTACGGCATGCTGCCGCGCTCGACCACCAGTCGCATGGGACGCGAGGCCGCACGCGGCAAGCAGGGCGGTCGCACCATGGAAATCCAGCGACTCATCGGCCGCTCGCTGCGCGCCGTGGTGGATATGAAAAAACTCGGTGAACACACCATCACCATCGACTGCGACGTCATCCAGGCGGATGGCGGGACGCGCACGGCCAGCATAACCGGTGGCTTCGTTGCCCTGGCCGACGCCCTCCAGTCACTGCGTGACAACGGAAAACTCGATATCACACCACTGACCGGACGGGTCGCCTCGGTCTCGGTTGGTATCTACCAGGGCACACCGGTGCTCGACCTGGATTACCCCGAGGACTGCAACGCCGAGACCGACATGAACGTCGTCATGAACGACAAGGGTGATTTCATCGAGGTGCAGGGCACTGCCGAGGGCCATGCCTTTAGCCAGGACGAACTGAACGCCATGCTGGCACTGGCGAAAAAAGGCATTACCGAGTTGCTGGACAGCCAGCAGGCGGCACTGGAATCGTAGGAAACAT
>CAMYKJ010000220.1 GCA_947258945.1 uncultured Ectothiorhodospiraceae bacterium | reverse complement strand
TCTGCCGCACCGTGGCCGTCATCTCCTCCATGCTCGCCGCCGTCTCCTCCAGGCGGGAATCCTGTTCGCGGGTGCGGTTGGCCAGGTCCGCGTTGCCCGCCGCAATCTCCTGTGAACCGTGCAGCACCGAATCGGCGCCGGTGCTGATGTCGCTGACAACCTGTGTAAGTCTGTTGATGGTCCTGTTGGTGTCATTCTTGAGCTGGCCATAGGAGCCCTGGTAATCGGCCTCGATGCCTCGGGTCAGGTCACCTTCTGCCATGGCGCCGAGTACGTGCAGCGTGTCCTTGATCACGCGCTCGCTGACGTCCACCAGGCTGTTGACGCTGTTGCTGAGCATCTCGAAGAAGCCGCTCTTGCCATCCAGCGATATCCGTTTGTGCAGGTCGCCGGCCAGCGCACTGTCCACGATACCCTGTATCTCGCGCTCGACCGCGACCTCCTGGGTGCGGTCCTGCCATTCCAGCACCGTGCCCAGGCGGTTGCCGTTCGCATCCGTGACGGGGTTGGCGGTTACATTCAGGGTGCGTCCGCCCAGTGTCATCTCTACACGATGGGAACCGGTGAGAGCATCGAGCATGCCACGGACCTGTACGGGGTCCTTGAAGAAGGTATCGATATGGGGGCCCCTAAGTATATTTGCATCGAAGTCCGGCAGTTCCTGGCGGAAATCCGCCTCTGCATCCTGCATCAGTTCGAGCAACGCACCGTTCATGTAAATGATGTTGTAGTCGATATCGGCGATCATTACAGAGGCATCGACATTGTCCAGCGCCTGCCGGATACGACCGTTTTCGGCTGCCACCTCGCGGTCCGCCTGGATACGGTCACGCAGGTTGTCGCGCATGCTGATCATGGACGCGTAAACCCCGACCGGCGGCTTGTCCGTGTCCAGGCATATATCAAGATTGCCACCGGCAATGGTCTCGGCAATCTCCTGCAGATGCCCGGAGTCGGTACCCAGCTGCAGATGGATGCGCCGGGAAAGGAACCAGCCAACCAGCATCGTAATGCCTGTCGCCAGGATAGCGAGCAACGCGGTGCTGCTGGTCAGTTCCTCGTAAACTGTTTTTACAGTATCCCTGGAACTGCTTGCCAGCCCGGCATTAATTTCACCGAGCTCTTCCAGGCTGTTATGGATTGACTGCAGAACCGGCTGCAGCTCGGTGCGCGTGACATAGACATCGGCACGCCACTGCTCGCTGCCATGCACCTCGATCATTTGCTTGAGATTCCCATGAAATTCGGCAATCAGTGATTTAATCTGGTCGAGTGAATCCTCCTGGTCAAATGTCAGCAAGTCGCCATTTTCGGTGATTCTATCAACCAGCATCTGTGCGGTTTCACCGTACAGCTCCATTTCCGCCAGGGAGTTTTCACCCCGGAAGGCCAGGAACCCCCGTAACCCGCTCATCAGGCGGACCCAGTTAAAGCGCAGGGCACTGATGTCGGATACAAGCTCCCTGCGTTCTTCTGTGGCGTCTTCCTCATCTTCGGAAAGCAGCATCTGGCCAAGGTTTTGCAGAATCTGCTGACTGAGGGGATTGATGTTTTCTGCAGAAAATTGCATTGCAGGAAAGTTTTTCGCGGGTACTTCGGCAAGCTCGAACAACCGTGACTTGAAAGCAAGGAAGGTGTTGACGTCCTGCTCAACGGTCGTCAGCAATTCCCTGCTGTGCTCGCTCTGGTTGATAATTTCAGATACCTTGAGCTCTTCGAGAATTGCCTGTATCTCGCTGCTGGCTTCCGCATAGGATTCCTTGTGCCGCACATCCTGACTGAGCAAATACGAATTCTGTGCGCTTATGGCGCGTTCGATAGAATATTCCAGCTGTTTTGAACGAAGCAGGGTTGGCTGGACCTCATCCACGACATAATCGACCGTGGTCTGGACTGTCGACAGCTGCGAGATATTGGTTACGTTACTCATCAGCAGGATGGCAAGCACCAGCGCAAAGCCCGCCCAGACAAGATGACGCAGCTGGACCTTGTTCAGGCTGTTACGGATTGAGTTGAACATTTGACAAATCTCCGTCTCATCAATTTATTCACATGATCGGCATGCGCGCAGACCGCATTGCACTCTGCAGCATGATCACTAAAATTCTTCCCAGTTACCTTCATCATCCGCACCGCCGCTGGCCGCCCTGCGTGGCCGGGGTGCGGCCTCGCTCGCGGCCTGGTCCGGTTCGGCACCATTCCAGGGCCGGTCTGCGGCGCGGCGTTCCACCTGCCGGGCAGGCGGTTGCTCTGCATCTTCACCGGTGGTGAAAAAACTCACCTGCTCGTTCAGCTCGTGCGCCTGCTCGCCCATCGAGTGGCTGGCCGCAGCGGCCTCCTCTACCAGCGCCGCATTCTGCTGCGTCATGTCATCCAGCTGTGCAATCGCCTCGTTGACCTGCACAATGCCCGCCGACTGCTCCTCGCTGGCCGCAGCAATCTCCGCAATGATGTCGCTGACCTGCTTCACCGAACCGACAATCTCTTCCAGAGTCTGGCCGGACTTGTCCACCAGCTGCGAACCTTCCTCGACCTTGTCCACGCTGTCCTTGATCAGGTCCTTGATCTCGCGCGCCGCCGTGGCACTGCGC
>CAMYKJ010000219.1 GCA_947258945.1 uncultured Ectothiorhodospiraceae bacterium | reverse complement strand
GCCATGGACTGCCTGGCGCGCCGCGAGCACGGGGTGCAGGAGCTGGGCGCGAAACTGCTGGCAAAGGGTTATGCAGCGCAGCCGGTTGAAGCTGCCCTGGCCGGACTGGTCAAGGACAAGCTGCTGAGCGACGCCCGCTTTACCGAGGCCTTCGTCCATTCCCGCTACCAGCGCGGGTCCGGTCCGCAGAAGATCCGCGCCGAGCTGCGCCAGCGTGGCATCGACGAGCGTCTGATCGACGACTGTCTCAACGTCTATGCTGACCAGTGGCAGTCGCTGGTCAACACGGTGCGCGAGCGCAAGTACGGGTCGGGTATGCCGGGCGATTTGCGCGAGCGCAGCCGGCAAATGCGTTTCCTGCAGCAGCGCGGCTTTACCGCCGGGCAGATTTCCCGGGCGTTCAGCGACGAATAATATGCGGGAGTACCTCGTTTTTAGAGCGGGGACAGACCGCGTTTTATTGCCACGTATGCTGTCATTGCGAGCGAAGCGCGGCAATCCCGTGATTAAAGCACCAGGCAGGAGATTGCTTCGTCACGTCGGGCCGCTCCCGGCATCCTGCCTCCCGCGGCACTTGTACTTCCATGTACATCGTCCTCGCAATGACGCGGTGAAAACGGGGTCTGTCCCCAATTTTCCCTCAGGTGTTCCAATCCGGTCCAAATCACTGAATAATAAAGCCTGCAGCAGACAGCTAATCAGGTAGAAAGTTATCCCCGAATGCAAACCAGCGCGGAACTTCGCCAGGCCTTCCTGGAATACTTCAGGGCGCGCGACCACGAGGTCGTGACCTCGAGTTCGCTCGTGCCCGCTGACGACCCGACGTTGCTGTTCGTCAACGCGGGCATGGTGCAATTCAAGGATGTCTTTACCGGCAAGACCGGGCGCGCGGTTCCGCGTGCCGCCTCCAGCCAGCGTTGCGTGCGCGCCGGTGGCAAGCACAATGATCTCGAGAACGTCGGTTATACCGCGCGTCATCACACCTTCTTCGAGATGCTCGGCAATTTCAGTTTCGGCGATTACTTCAAGCGCGAGGCGATCGGTTATGCCTGGGAATTCCTGACGAAGGAAATGGGCCTGCCGGCGGACAGGCTGTGGGTCACGGTGTACGTCGACGACGACGAGGCGGCCGATATCTGGCTCGGCGAAATCGGGGTCGATACCGCGCGTTTCACACGCATCGGTGACGAGCCGGGTGGTGAAAAATACAAGTCCGATAATTTCTGGTCCATGGGCGATACCGGCCCGTGCGGCCCCTGTACGGAAATCTTCTATGACCATGGCCCGGAGATAGCGGGCGGACCGCCGGGTACGCCGGAAGGGGAAGGCGACCGCTACGTGGAGATCTGGAACCTGGTGTTCATGCAGTATGACCGCGACAGCAGCGGCACACTGAACCCGTTGCCGAAGCCATCCGTCGATACGGGTATGGGACTCGAGCGCCTGGCCGCGGTGATGCAGGGGGTGCATTCCAATTACGACATCGACTTGTTCCAGCACCTGATCAGGGCGGCGGCGGCCATTGCATCCGTCGCTGATCTCGACAACAACTCGCTGCGGGTGATCGCCGATCATATCCGTTCCTGTGCGTTCCTGATCAATGACGGTGTGCTGCCGTCGAACGAGGGGCGCGGGTACGTGCTGCGCCGCATTATCCGGCGTGCGGTCCGCCACGGTTACCAGCTGGGAATCAATGAGCCCTTTTTCTACAAGCTGGTTGCGCCGCTGTGCGAGGTGATGGGCGATGCCTGCCCGGAACTGCGCGACAACCGCGCGCATGTCGAGCGCATACTGTCGCTTGAAGAGGAGCGTTTTGCGGAGACCCTGGAGCAGGGCATGCGCCTGCTCGAGGAAGACCTGGCGAACCTGCAGGGCAAGGTGATCGCCGGCGATACCGTGTTCAGGCTGTACGACACCTACGGCTTTCCGAGTGACCTGACTGCCGACATTGCCCGTGAACGCGGTCTGCAAATCGATGCCGACGGGTTCAATGCCGCGATGGACGCACAGCGCGAGCGCGCCCGCTCCGCCAGCCAGTTCGCGACTGCACAGGGCGGTGAGTTGCAACTCGATGCCTGCACCGAATTCAATGGCTACGATCATCTTGAAGACGAGGCGACCGTGGTGGCGCTGGTGCGCGACGGGGTGCAGGTGGATGTACTGGAAAGCGGGCAGGATGGCCAGGTCGTGCTGGATACCACGCCCTTTTATGCCGAGTCCGGCGGGCAGGTCGGTGACCGCGGTGCCATCGAGACGGAGTCAGCGAGCTTTGCCGTGCACGACACGCAGAAGCAGGGCGGCGCGGCCTTTGTTCATATCGGTACGCTGACCAGGGGAGCACTCGAAACCGGTGACCGGGTCAGGGCGCGCGTCGATGTGCACCGCCGGCAGGCCACGGTACTGAATCATTCCGGTACGCATCTGTTGCATGCGGCACTGCGTACCGTACTCGGCGAGCATGTGCAGCAAAAGGGCTCGCTGGTCGGGCCCGATCGCTTGCGCTTCGACTTTGCACACTATGAACCGGTGACGCCGGCACAGCTCGAGGAAATCGAGTCGCTGGTCAATGCGCAGATACGCGCCAATGCACAGGCGC
>CAMYKJ010000218.1 GCA_947258945.1 uncultured Ectothiorhodospiraceae bacterium | reverse complement strand
CGCCGTACACCTTCGAGCCGCAGATCAGCGACTATGACGAGCACCTGTTCCGGCAGGGACATCACCAGCATGCCTGGAAGTTTCTCGGCGCAAAGGTGCAGCAGGTTGACGGCATTGACGGTTGCCAGTTCGCCGTGTGGGCCCCGGGGGTGAGACGGGTGAGCGTGGTGGGCGACTTCAACGAGTGGGACGGCCGGCGCCATCCCATGCGCTGCCGGGGAGACTCCGGCATCTGGGAGCTGTTTATCCCGGGCCTGCTGCCCGGGGCCGCCTACAAGTACGAAATGCGCACGTCACATGGCGAGATCCTCATCAAGACGGATCCCTATGCACGGCGCATGGCCATGCGGCCCGACACCACCTCGATCATTCCTGAAACAACACGCTGGTCCTGGACGGACGCTGACTGGATAACGCATCGCTCGTCCTTCGACTGGCAGCATCAGCCGGTCAGTATCTATGAATGTCATGCCGGTTCCTGGCGCAAGCGGGCGGATGGCGGTTTCATCAACTGGCGGGAGCTTGCCGCGCAGCTGATTCCCTGGGTGGTGGAACTGGGCACCCATATCGAACTGATGCCGGTAAACGAGCATCCGCTGGACGAGTCCTGGGGCTACCAGGCAACCGGCTACTACGCACCGACGGCCCGTCATGGCAGTCCGGATGACCTGCGCTATTTCATCGATCAGTGCCATGCCAGCGGGATCGGCGTGATCCTCGACTGGGTGCCGGCACATTTCCCGCGCGATGCACATGCGCTGGCGCGCTTTACCGGTGAACCGACCTATGAACACGCCGACCCGCGGCGCGGCGAACACCGCGAGTGGGGCACGCTGGTGTTCGATTACGGCCGTCCGGAGGTGCGTAATTTCCTGCTCGCCAATGCGGTCTACTGGATAGAGGAGTTCCATGTCGACGGCCTGCGGGTGGATGCGGTCGCCTCCATGCTCTACCTGGATTATTCGCGCAACCCGGGTGAGTGGGCCCCCAACCAGTACGGCGGCAGGGAGAATATCGAGGCGATCGATTTTCTGCGCGAGATGAACCGCGTGGTGCATGGCCTGTTTCCGGGTGTCCTCACCATTGCGGAGGAGTCCACCTCGTGGCCGATGGTGTCACGGCCGGTCGATGCGGGCGGACTCGGGTTCAGCATGAAGTGGAACATGGGCTGGATGAACGACAGCCTGTCGTTTATCGAGCAGGACCCGATAAACCGCAAGTATTACCACGACAAGCTGACCTTCAGCATGCTGTATGCGTGGAACGAGAATTTCGTCCTGCCCCTGTCGCACGACGAGGTGGTGCATGGCAAGCGCAGCATGCTGTCCAAGATGCCCGGTGACAACTGGCAGAAACAGGCGAATCTCAGGCTGTTCTATGGCTGGCAGTATGCCCATCCCGGCAAGAAGTTGCTGTTCATGGGCGGCGAACTGGGCCAGTGGCTGGAGTGGAATGTGAGTACGCAGATCGACTGGCCATTGCTGGAAGTCGATGAGCACCGGGGAATCAGGCGGCTGCTGGCTGACCTGAATCAACTGTACCGCAGTGAGCCGGCCCTGCACCGCTACGATCACGATCCGGCCGGCTTTCGCTGGATCGATTGCAACGACAGCGCCCAGTCCGTGCTGGCGATGTTGCGCAGCTGCGAACATCCGGAACAGGATATTATCTGTGTCATGAACTTTACACCGGTGCCCCGCCAGGATTACCGCATCGGTGTGCCGGACACGGGCAGCTACCATGAAATACTCAATACCGATTCCAGCTATTACGGCGGCAGTAACCTGGGCAACTGGCCGCTGGTAACCGAGCCGGTCCCGTGGATGGGTTTCGGGCAATCAATCAACCTGGTCCTGCCGCCGCTGGCAGCCGTTTTTCTGAAGGTGAAACATGAAGATCCTGCAAGTCCTGAGTGAATGCTATCCGCTCATCAAGACCGGCGGACTGGCCGATTACGGCTACAGCCTGCCGCATGCACTCAAACAGCTTGGCGCCGATGTGCGCCTGCTGATACCGGGTTACGGCGATGTGCTCGCTTCCGTCAGCGATGAAAAAATCATTGGCGAGTTCGAAATCGAGCTGGCGGGTGTGCAGCGACATGTGACGGTGATCGAGGTGCTGCCGACGGAATTCGAGGTGCCGGTCTGGCTGGTGGTCTGTCCGGCACTGTTCGAGCGTCCCGGGAATCCCTACCTCGATGCGGACGGTAGCGACTGGCCTGACAATGCCGAACGTTTTGCACTGTTCTCGAAGATCGGTGCGCTGCTGGCCATCGGGCAGAATTCACTGCGCTGGCGGGCGGACGCGGTGCATTGCCACGACTGGCAGACCGGCCTGCTGCCGGCCTGGCTGCAGGACCAGCCCGATGCGCCGCTCAGTGTTTTTACCATCCATAACCTGGCCTACAGCGGGCTGTTTTCACACAGTGAGTTCCAGCGCCTGGAACTGCCGGACGCGTGGTGGCATGCGGAAGGGGTGGAATTCTATGGCGGCATTTCCATGCTCAAGGCGGGGATCGTGTATGCAGATGCCGTGACCACGGTCAGCAGGACCTATGCAGCAGAAATCCTCACGCCCGAATTCGGCTGTGGCATGGAAGGTGTGCTGATCAACTACCGGGACAAGCTGAGCGGTATCCTCAATGGTATCGATGCCCATATCTGGAATCCTGCCGACGATCCCTATCTGCAGCGCCATTACGGGATAGAGGATCGCACCACGGGCAGGGCGGCCAACCGCGGGGCCCTGTTCAGCCAGCTCGACTGGCAGCCGGGAGAGACCGCAACGGCGGCACCCCTGTTCGGCTCCATCGGCCGGCTGGTCGAGCAAAAGGGCACTGACCTGCTGGTGTCCGCCGCATCACGCATCCTCGATCATCATGCGGCGTCATTCATCATCATCGGCGAAGGCCAGCATGAATACACCGAGCAGTTGATGGAATTGCAGCACACCTACCCGGACCGGGTCAGGGTGTTTATCGGTTATTCGGAGGAGCTGGCGCACCTGCTCGAGGCGGCAGCGGATTTCTTCGTCATGCCGTCGCGTTACGAGCCCTGTGGCCTGAACCAGCTGTACAGCATGCGCTATGGCACACCCCCCGTGGTGCACCATGTCGGCGGGCTGGCGGATACCGTGACCGATGCGACCGCGGAGAATCTTGACA
>CAMYKJ010000217.1 GCA_947258945.1 uncultured Ectothiorhodospiraceae bacterium | reverse complement strand
CGTATTTAGTACTTCGCGCCTGCCAGGCGCGCCTACACCATGGAATAAACCACCCGACCCTCGAACAGGGTATGGGTCACGCGTCCCTGCATCTCCCAGCCGCGGAACGGTGTGTTGTGGCCGTTGCTTGCGAGGGTGCCGTTTTCGACCACCCAGGTGCGTTCCGGATCGAAGATGCAGATGTCTGCGCTCGCACCGACCGACAGCGTGCCGTAGGGCAGGCCGAGGATATGTGCGGGTCCGCGTGTCAGCCGGTCGATGAGAACGGGCAGCGGGACGCCCTGTTCCTCGCCATAGCGGAGACTCAGGGATAACAGTGTGTCGAGGCCGGACGCGCCGGGCTCGGTCGCCGGGTAAGGCCCCGACTTCGCATCGGGCTCATGCGGCTGGTGATCGGAGCAGATGGCCGACAGCGTCCCGCGCTGGACGGCATCGCGCAGCAACTGCCGGTCCTCCACAGTGCGCAACGGTGGAATGAGATGGCATTGACTGTCGAATTCGCCGATGTCGGTCTCGGACAGGTACAGGTAGGGGACCGCCGTGTCCGCTGTGACCGGTACACCATCGTACTGTGCACGTGCGAACGCCGGTCTGCTCGATCAGTGCCAGGTCGCGCGCCACGGCCGCAGTCTCTGCGGCTTCCGGGATGCCCGGCAGCCCGAGGCGGGTCGCAACCCGGCCTTCATGCGCACAACCGTTGTTCGCCAGTGCATGATCATTCGCATACAGGAACACGGTAAGGTCGAAGGTTGCCGCATATTCCAGCGCCCGGCGCTGAATCAGGGTGCTGGCAACAGGGCGCAGGCCATTACTGACGCCGACGCAGCCCGCGCGCTGCAGCGCCGCCATCTCGCTTAGCTGTTCGCCGTCCAGCTGGCGCGTCAGCGCGCCCAGCGTGACCACGCGCGCCAGGCCGGCAGCTTCCGCCCTGAGACGGACCAGCTCCGCGACCGCCGGTGTATCGATGACCGGGTAGGTGTCGGGTGGACAGCAGAGGGTGGTGATACCGCCGGCTGCGGCAGCGCGTGACTCCGAGGCGATGGTTGCCTTGTGTTCCTGTCCGGGTTCACGCAGGCGTGCACTGATGTCCACCAGTCCCGGACACACGATGCGTTCGCCTGCCTCGATTTCATGGTCCGCCGTGAAGTCGTCCGGGGCGGTGCCGATTGCGGCGACCCTGCCGGCCGCAATGCAGACATCCGTCACCGTGTCGACATCATTGGCCGGGTCGATCACGCGACCGCCGGTGATGCGGATCCGCTCCTGTGCCGATTGCGGACTGATCGTCATGCTATTCCGCCGCCTCGCCCTTGCCCGGCAACGGCTCCTTGCGTTGCTCTGTCTCCTGTGCCCCCGCAGTCGTGCGCATGGCCATCGACATTACGGCCATGCGCACGGCAATGCCGTGCGTGACCTGCTCGAGGATGACGGAACGCGGGCCGTCAGCCACCTCCGAGTCCATTTCCACGCCGCGGTTGATCGGCCCCGGGTGCATGACGGTGACATCGGGGCTGGCAAGGGCCAGTTTTTCCTCGGTGAGGCCGAACAGCTCGTAGTATTCGCTCGGCAGCAAGGCGCCCTGCATGCGTTCACGCTGCAAGCGCAGCATGATGACGACATCGACATCCCTGATCCCGGCATGCAGGTCGTGGAAGACATGTGCACCGAGCGATTTGGCGTCCACCGGTATCAGGGTTTTAGGTGCCACGATGCGCACCTCGCCGGTATGCAGCAGGTTGAGTGCATGGATCTGCGAGCGCGCCACGCGCGAGTGCAGGATGTCGCCGACGATCGCGACCCGCAGGCGACCGAAGTCCGGTCCCTTGACGCGGCGTATCGTGAACATGTCGAGCATGGCCTGCGTCGGGTGGGAATGACGCCCGTCACCGGCGTTGATGACGCTGATGTGCGGCGCCGCATTGTTCGCGATGAAGTGGGCAGCTCCGCTATCGGCGTGGCGCACCACGAACATGTCGATGTGCATGGCCTCCAGGTTGCGCAGGGTGTCCAGCAGGGTCTCGCCCTTGACGGCGCTGGACTGGGTGACGTTGATGTTGAGCACGTCTGCAGACAGGCGTTTTGCAGCCAGTTCGAAGGTCGTGCGCGTGCGCGTGCTGGCCTCGAAGAACAGGTTGACGATGGTCTTGCCGCGCAGCAGCGGGACTTTCTTGACCGTCTGTGCCGTCACGCCGGCAAAGGATTCGGCGGTGTCGAGGATCTCGGTGAGTAACTGCCGGTTCAGCCCGCTGATACTGAGGAAATGACGCAGGCGTCCCTGTCGATTTGCAGGTTGCTTGCGCTCATGCGGTCTGCTGAATTTCCAGCCTCAGCGGCGACGGCCCCGTCAGTTTGATATGTTCATTGGGCTGCAGGCTGACGTGCCTGCCGACCACGCTTGCCTCGATCGGCAGTTCGCGTCCGTCCCGCTCGATCAGCGCGGCCAGCAATATAGAGGCCGGCCGTCCATAGTCAAACAGTTCGTTCAGGGCCGCACGGATGGTGCGGCCGGTATGCAGGACATCATCGACCAGTATGATATGGCGGTCATCGATGGTGAACGGCAGTTCCGAGGGCTGGACCACGGGGTTCATGCCGATACGGGTGAAATCATCGCGGTAGAACGAGATATCCAGGCTGCCGAGGGGTTCGGCAAGCTGCAGACGCCGGTGCAGCTGTTCCGCCACCCATACGCCGCCGGTGTGAATGCCGACCATGGCAGGCGCGTTAGCGCCGAGCTTGCCGACGTGCGCGGCCAGCTGTTCGGCCATATCGTCGAGAATGGCCGCGATGTCTTCCGGTTCGTTCATGTGTGTTCTGTGTCCAGCCAATCCTGCAGGATGATGCGTGCCGCGATGGCATCCAGCCCGGCCTTGCCCTGGTGGTCTTCCTGTAGCAGCGCCGCGGCCGCCTGTGAACTCAGTCGTTCGTCCATCAGGTGCACCGGTAAACGGTAGCGTCCTTCCAGCTGTTGTGCAAATGCGCGTGCGGCACGGGTCGTGGCCGAGTCGGTACCATCGGCGTGTCGTGGCAGTCCGATGACCAGTGCTGCCGGCCGCCATTCATCCACCAGTGCGGAAATACGTTCCCAGTCGGGCATGCCCTCACGGGCGTTGAGGGTGCACAATGCGGTCGCGGTCCGGGTGATACCCTGACCCACCGCGATGCCGATCCGTTTTTCGCCGTAATCGAAGCCGAGAAGCGTCTGCAAGGCGGTCCGGCAGGGGGTGTCAGGCGTGCCCTGCTTCGCTGGAAATGAGGTGCAGGTCGACACCGATCAGTGCGGCGGCTTCCAGCCAGCGGCGTTCGGAGGGTGTGTTGAAGACGATGTTGCGGTCCGCCGGGCCGCTCAACCAGGTATTCGTGGCCAGCTCCTGTTCCAGCTGCCCGGCGCCCCAGCCTGCGTAACCGAGTGTAATAATGGCATTTTCCGGGCCCTCGCCGGCAGCAATCGCGGCCAGGATGTCGCGGGACGAGGTGATGCCGATGTTGTCGGTGACCTTGAGTGTCGCCTCCCAGTTGCCGGTCGGCTCGTGCAGGACAAAACCACGGTCGCTTTGCACCGGTCCACCCATATAAATCGGCAGCGAGGCGATATCGACGTTGTCGGTGTGGATATCCATATGCATCAGGATCTCGCCCAGCTGGATATCCAGCGGTCGGTTGATGACCACCCCGAGGGCGCCGTCGGCATCGTGTTCGCAAATATAGGTGGTGGTGTGGTGGAAGTTCGGGTCTTCCAGTGCGGGCATCGCTATCAGGAAGTGATTGCTCAGTGATTCGGTTTCGCTCATAACTCTAGTATCGGGCACGACCGGATATCCATCAAGCTTTCGTTGCGCAGAAGGGATAAATCCTACTGCTTTGCCGGCATTTAACGGCTCTGCAGCCGGTTGCTGGTGGAAAATTCCCATGTGCGGGTGATATGCAGGATTTCCGCATCTTTCCCGATCTCGGGCGGAAACGGCGGAAAAGGTGCTGCCAGGTTGACGATCCGCACGGCCGCCTCGTCGATGACACTGTGACCGGATGGTCTCAGGATACTGATATTGCGGACGGTTCCGTCGGCATTGAGTGCTACATCCATCATCAGCTTGCCGGAAACTCCCTCGCGGCGGGCCGCATCCGGATAATTCAGGTTGCCGACCCGTTCCACCTTCTTGACCCATTCATTCATGTAGTTGGCGTATTTGTATTCCTGGGTGCGGGCGGAGACGTACACCTGCTTCGGGCGCTGGGCGTAGGCCTGCATCGTCTCATTGAGTTTCTCGCTGAGATTGACCATTTCCATGCTGCGCTCGATCAGTTCGGCAGCCGAAATGTCCGGCTGGTCCGTTTCGGGCACCTGCGTCTCCTCCTGCCGGACCTCGATCGCGGCCGTGTCCGCTGTCACCACCTGGGTGGGGGCAGGCGCCGGCTTTTGCTGCTGCACGGCCGGCGCCTGTTCGGGCACTGCCATCGTCGGCTTGACCTTCTCGGCGACATTACCCCCGCCGTCCTGGCTGTTTTGTGCGAGGTAATCGGCCTCGTCGGGCGGCGGCGTGCGCTTGTTGGTGACGGTGATGTCGAGGGTCGGCATGATGTTTTCCGGCGGCGTATCGTCGTGTGTACCGAAGGTGATGCCGAGAATGACCATGGCGTGAAACGCGAGCGCGAGAAACAGCGTCAGGGCAATACGGTCGGTTGCCGTGACACCGTTATTGAGTAGGATGGGTGCTTCTGTCGTATCCATGCAGTATCTGTATAGCACATGCGCGCATCAATTTTAATGCCGCAGCCGGTATTACCAGCAGTGCGTCCGCAGGAACTTCGAGTGGGTCTTGCCGTCGCCGTGACGACGACCGCGGCGCAGCTGCTCCCTGTGCTCATGACAGTTCCGTTCGTGCCGGTCGCGAATCCG
>CAMYKJ010000216.1 GCA_947258945.1 uncultured Ectothiorhodospiraceae bacterium | reverse complement strand
TGTGGACCGCGTAACCGGTATCCACGATGTTGATGATCTCCTTGGTGTCGCCGTCGATCAGTGCCACCTGGCCGGCATCACGCAGGGTCACGCCAAAGATGTTATCGATGTTGTAGTTATTCATCTGCTTGGTCGGACGCTTGTCGGATGGCACGATCACCTTCCAGGACTCTTTCATCTTGTCCATGCCCCACTCGGGTGGCAGGGGTGGTTCATGCTGCAGGTAGCGCGCCATCATGTCCACCTCGGCCTCGGTCATTTCGCCCGAGGTGCCCCAGTTGGGCATGCCGGCCGGTGAACCGTAGGTGATGAAGGCCTTCAGGTAGGCATCGCCGCGTTCCCGGGTGATGTCCGTGGTCAAGGCTTTGCCGGTGGCGCCCTTGCGCAGCACCCCGTGGCAGCCGGCGCAGCGTTCGAAAAAGATCTGCTTGCTGTGGTTGAACTCGCCGGCGGACATGGCGGGTCCATCGGAGGTGATCATGTCCTGCGTTTCCCCAAGGGGGATGGCTGAGGGTGCACCTTCGTAGCGCACTTCAGGTTCGGTGATGTGGCCGGCCTCTTTTGCAAGGATGCCTGCCGGTGCAGTGAGCGCAGCAATCACGCTCATGTAAACGAGCCCTTTGCGGGCCCCGGTATGGTTGCTGCTCATGGTCTTCCTCCGTTGAATAAGTCCCCGTGCGGTGGAGGCTATTATCCGGAAGCGGTTTTCCTCGAGTCCTTGATATATATCAAGCACCACTGATGCAGTGACAGATTGTGCGTGGCTGTGTTTGTCAGTGAGATCAGGCGGAAAACCCGGGTCGTTCCCGGGCCTGCCCGTGTTTGGCGGGCTTTCCAAATGCAGGATTGGCATGCCCGGGTGCTGAAGTGGCCAATTGGCTCGAGCCGGCAGTACCGGTTATATATTGGTACAGGACTGTAAGGCACCCTGTTGATGGAACTTGCGATATTCCTGCGAGTTCTCCGTTCCGGATTTCCATGACTGCCCGCTCAGCTGGGAAATTGTCTACGGAACAGGGTATTACAGGCATTACAGGAGAAATCTGGACGGAAACACGATTTCCTGTGTTCCCCCGGTTAACAGGGAACCGTCCGGAGACGGGCTCGCGGCAGACTGCAACCACCGTCATGCAGTCCGGTCTTCATCCTGCGTCTCTGCGGGGCAGGGCAATCCAACAAGAATACAGGAGCTTGCACGGTATAAACGGGGCAATTCAGCCCCGCAATCCAAACTCATTTCCGCCAAGACCTCCCGGAATACCGGATTGTCTCTTTTACCGATTTTGCGAATACGGGGTTCGGCAAATTATTGGGCTAGCCAGGCGTGTCTTTATCACTGGTTGCGTTAGTGACAGCAGCCTGCAAGAGAGTAAGTCTCAACGATAATAAACTGCCGAAAATCCGATCTTCATTGTGTGCAGAAGATTGAACTCATGTTGAATTCCTAAATGGTGACTTCCGGCCAGAACACGACATTCCCAATGTCCCAGTGAGTGTCTCAGTAGCAGCAGAACTTGCCGTTCCCCTCAGGCACTCTGTGGTACCGAGAACGGCCAATATACGTCATTCACCAAATTTCAGTTTTAGACGTTAGCGTAGATTAGCCGTGTGGGAAGTCCAGATGACTTGCCAGCTGCTATTTGCTGGGAGACACTAGAGCCTTGTTTTTCACTCTCAAAGGTTAAGGAGCCTCAATGGCCAGTGTCCAACGCCTCGTTCTCGATGTACTCAAACCACACCAGCCCAATACCCTCGAATTTGCCCGTGCTATTGCTGCGTTAGGGGAAGGCTACCAGGTCGATATCCGGGTGTTGGAGGTCGATGAGGATACCGAAACACTGCAGGTGATAATCGAGGGTAACAGACTTGATTTTGAGGGCATCAGTGGTGCGATCAGTGAAAACGGAGCTTCACTTCACAGCATCGACGAGGTATCGGTCGTCGGTTAGTGATACTCCTATGGCACACAGGGGGGGGTCGGCGTCAGCGATGGTGTTGAAACAGATCAAAATCCTGTTGAAGATTTCCCACTCCGAGGAAATCATGCGCCGCTACTTCGTTGTCAACGGTTTCGATGGCGCATTGACAATGCTCGGATTAATTATGGGCTTCTACGTCAGCGACCGGGTCGACCTTGCGGTGGTGATCACAACGTGCCTCGCTGCGGCACTGGCCCTCGGCATGAGCGGGATATCCAGCGCTTACATCAGTGAGGCTGCGGAGCGACGCCGTACCTTGGCGCGACTCGAAAAGGCAATGGCGGCCTCGCTCAATGAGAGCCACCACGCTCGGGCAACGACATGGATCCCCTGGCTGGTTGCCTTGGTCAACGGTGTTGCCCCACTGCTTATTGCCCTGGTCATCATCGTACCACTTTTGCTCGCGCGTAGTGGTATGGAGCTGGTGCTCGGACCTCTACCAGCAGCGATGGCTGTGGCGCTAGTGGTCATCTTCCTCCTCGGCATCTTCCTCGGTCGCGTCGGCGGTACCTTTTGGCTATGGAGCGGTCTGCAAAGTCTGACGGTAGCATTAGTGACAGTGGGGTTGATCTATCTCATTAGTTGAAAGGTCGTATATGGGTCGGTGGCTGCCGATCCGCATCCGGCTTCTAAATGTCTTA